>NZ_JBSGZD010000082.1:0-28516 GCF_053610825.1 Streptomyces sp. NPDC054863
ACGGTCCTCACCGGCGGCTCGCCGCTGATCGCCACCGTGGGCGTCCGGACCTGGTGGGCCCGCGGCCGACCGAGCACCTGGCCCGCGCGCGGCACGCCTCCGCCCACCGGCCGGCGGCAACGCCCGACGACGAGGTGCCCGTGCTGCCCACGCCGTTCCCTCCCGGCCGCGACCGGCCGTAGGCCCAGGGGCCACGCGCCCGTGGGATGATTTCCGACGTCGGCAGCGCGCCGACCGTAGGAAGGGGGCCCTCGCATGGCCGCAGGATTTTCGGCGTGGAAAGTCAATCAGCAGTACGCGGTGAACGACCGCACGGCCCTCAACGGCAAGCACTACCTCTGCCTGGTGGCCCACAAGTCCAACTCGGCGAACAGCCCCAAGGGTGCCGTTAAGTTCTGGAAGCGTTACGAAACCTGACAGATCGGCTTGTTCCGGGTCGAAATCCTCGACCAGGTCCGTTGACGCGCGCGGAGCACGACGGAAACGGGAAGACGCAGGTGCCGGGGGCCGGCTCGTCGGGGTGATCGTGCGGCGGGCCCCCGACGGGCCGGCGGTTCTGGGAATCCGGCGGCTACGGGCGGTCCTCACGTGACGGCGTGCGGCGGACGGCACCGCCCCGGTGCCGGGACGTCTTCCCCGTCTCCGTCACCGGCCGGTCGTGCCGCAGGTCGTCGAAGAGCCGGGCCGACCTCTTGGCGTCCCACTTCAGTACGTTGCCCTTGGGGGTGGGGACACCGATGCCGGACACCGGCACGTTGATCTGCTTGCCGTGTCCGCCCGCGATGCTCTGCACGGCGCGGAACATCCTGCTGAGATCGCTCAGGCTCGTGTCCTTGTCGACGATGAGCGTGTCGAGCCCGGCCTGCACGGCCGGGCCGATCTCCAGCGGGTCGAAGAGGGTGTCGGGCCGGGCGGCCTGGTGGGCGAGGGTCGACAGGAACTTCTGCTGGTTCTTCGACCGGCCCAGGTCGCCCTCCCTCTCCTGGTGCCGCTGGCGGACGAAGGCGAGCGACTGCTTGCCGCTCAGGGTGTGACAGCCCTTGCGCAGGTCGGCGCCCGACTTCTCGTCCTTGATGTCCCGGTCCAGGCACATCCGAACGCCGCCGATGGCGTCGACGATGTTCACGAACCCGGCGAAGCCGATCTCCACGTAGTGGTCGATGCGCAGCCCGGTGTTCTTCTCGACGGTGTGCACGAGCAGTTCGGGGCCGCCGTAGGCGAAGGAGGCGTTCAGTTTGTCCCCCTCGGGCCGCTTCGTCTTGCCCGTCGACGTGTCGAGGCGGCCGGGCACGGTGATCCAGGAGTCGCGCGGCAGGCTGACCATGCTGGTGCCGTTGGCCCCGGTGTGCAGCAGCATCATCGAGTCGGTGCGTCGGCCGCCGCCCCCGCCGGCGTGCAGATCCTGCACGTCGTCCGGGGTGAGCCCGTCGCGGCTGTCCGAGCCCACGAGGAGGTAGTTGGTGCCCTCGCCCGGCGGCGGACGGTCCGCGTACAGGCCGAGGTCGACGTCACGGTTGAGCCGGGCCTCGGCCCAGCCGTAGGTGCCGCCCGCCGCGACGACCACGACGGCCAGCAGGACGAGCACCGCTCGTCGCAGCCCCCTGCGCTTCTTCGGCTGCCGGGCGTGGGCGCGCCGGGGCCCGTAGTGCGAGCTGGGGCGTTCGGCGAACCGCTCACGAGCGGCGGCGTCCTCCGGGGTCGGGTCCTGACCCTGGCCGGCGTACGGAACCGGACGGGCGTACGCATCCGTAGGGACGTACGCATCCGTAGGGACGTACGCATCCGCATCGACGTACGCGTCCGGGTGGACGTACGCGTCCGGGTGGGTGTACGGATCCGGATCGGTGTACGGCCCGCGGCCACCGCCCCCCGGATCCGGGCGCCACAGTTCGCCCGTCACCCGCACCGGCCCCCGGCCCACGGGACGGTCCCGGGCATCGCCGCTCCAGCCCTCCCTCCCCGTGGGCGTACGTCCGGCCCGCTGGTCAAGCGGGTCTGTCATGGTCAACTCCCTTGGTCATGTCCCAGGTCCGACTCACGAGGCCGCTCACCGGTTCCCCTCCTGTCCCGTCCGCACCTGGATCACCGCGGTGCCAGGCCCCGACCGGGACGACAGGCTCCGCCGCGGAGGCGACGCGTCGAGCGGATCTCCGGACGTCTCCCCGGACGGCGCCTGGAGCAGATACGGGTCGGCGGTTCCGGTGCGCTTCATGCTGTGCCACTTCAGTCGGGTGCCGAGCAGCGCCGTGGTCACGGAGTGGATGACCACCAGGTACATCAACTGCCGGTAGACGAACTGCTGGAGCGGCAGAACCCACAGCACGCGCAGCCGTTCGCGGTCGAGCCGCAGCGCGTAGGCGGCGGTGACCAACTGGACGGAGAGGAAACCGAACCAGACGAGGGCAGCCTCCACGGGGTCCCGGAACAGCGCCCCGAACAGGGCGAACATGTCCACGACCGGTGCGCACAGCGGCAGCACGATCTGGAACGTCGTGACGTAGACCAGCACCCGACGGCCGAAGCGTCCGGCGGGGCCGATCTCCGTCACCGCGTGGCGGTGCTTCCACATCGACTGGAGGGTTCCGTAGCACCAGCGGTAGCGCTGACGCCACAACTGCCGCACGGTGCTGGGCACTTCGGTCCAGGCGACCGCGGACTCCTCGTAGACGACGCGCCAGCCGGCCCGCCAGAGCGACATCGTGAGGTCGGTGTCCTCGGCCAGGGTCTCGTCGCTGACGCCGCCGACACCCATCAGCGCGTCCCTGCGGAAGGCGCCGATCGCCCCCGGCACCGTCGGCATGCACTCCAGGACCTCGAACATCCGCCGGTCGAGGTTGAAGCCGAGTACGTACTCCAGGTGCTGCCATTTGCCCAGCAGGCGGCGCCGGTTGCCGACCTTGGTGTTGCCGCTGACCGCACCGACCGCCGGGTGGGCGAGCGGCTGGACCAGCCGGCCCAGCGCCTCGGGTTCGAAGACGGTGTCCGCGTCGACCATGACGACGATGTCGTGCCGGGCGTGCGCCAGGCCGGTGTTGAGGGCGCTGGGCTTGCCGCCGTTGCGCTGCCGGATCACCGTCACCCGCGGGTCGTCGTCGGCGATGGACTCGGCGATGTCCGCGGTGGCGTCGGTCGAGCCGTCGTCGATCACGATGATCTGGAAGTGCGGGTAGGTGGAGGCGAGCAGCGAGTACACGGTGGAGGCGATGCCGGCCTCCTCGTTGTACGCGGGCACCAGGACCGTCACCGGGTCCCGCACCTCGCGCAGCCGTGGTGCGCCGGGCCGGTACCGGTGCAGCCTGCGCACGTGGAGCCGGGCGAACACCGCGAACATGAGCATCCGCAGGACGCCGAGCACGCCCGTGAGGGTCAGCGCCCACACCATCACGGTGAGGAAGCCGTGCCCCAACCGCTGCAACTGGATCAGGCCCTCGCCCTTGATCTCCTGGGCGACCGTGACCCCGTCGAGGAAGGAGCGCCGTCCGAGGCCGCCGCTGACAGTGGTGAACTCCTTCACGCTGCGGTCCTGCAGCAGTTTCTCGGCCTCGCGCAGGCCCAGGTCGGTCTGGCTGTGCTGCGTCACCAGCCCGCGCCACGGCTTGCGGTCCTTGTGGTCCGAGGCGACCACCAGGTACCCCTGCGCCGCCGCGCGCTGCGCGGCCGTCCACTCGGCGCCGCAGAGCGTGTCCGCGGCCGTGGTGTGCGGCAGCCGCAGCAGGGTGGTGTTGACTCCGGCCGAACCCGCGAGGGCGGCCTGGGTGAGCGACAGTTCGAGCCGTGCGCGCAGCGGTGAGGCGGCACCGAGGTCGCCGCCGCTGTAGGTGTACGAACCGATCTCGTGGCCCTCGTGCAGGATCCGCCGCATCAGCTCCGGGTGCCGGGCCGCGTCCTTCCCGTAGACGAAGAAGGTCGCCCGCGCGCGGTGGCCGCGCAGCAGGTCGAGCAGGCGCGGCGTCCACACCGGGTCGGGCCCGCCGTCGAAGGTGAGCGCGACGGTCCCCGGCGGCATGGCCGCGGTGGAGACCCCCTCCGGGCCGAACCGCAGCAGCGGCTTCCCGTCGTCCGCCTCGCGCGGGATCGGCCGGGTGCACAGCGGCTTGGTGCGCGCGGCGTCGACCTGGTGGGTCGTCCAGCCCTCGAAGAGGAGGGTGACGGCGACCACCAGGAGGAGCAGCAGGAGGACGAGCCAGTGTCCGCGCGGCGGGCGGCGGACAGCGGACCGCCGGCTCACTGCTCGGGGCCTCCGGCCGACGGTACGGATCTGCCGGACGGCGGTCGGTGGTCGTCGCGGTCCACGACGCCCCTGGCCGGCGACCGGTCGGCCTCGGTCCGGTCGGCCTCGGCCCGGTCCGGTGCGCCGTGGCCGCGCTGCGACGTGCCGGTGTCCGGACCGGAAGGCGCCGGTACGTTCGTACTCGGCGGGTGCGTGCCGACGGGCTGCCGGAGTCCGCTGATCAGCGCGCCGACGAACAGGAGATACCCGAGGCAGGCGAAGCCCACGGCCAGCGCCACGCCCTGCAGCGTCCGCCTGCGCCAGCCCGACTGGTCGATGAAGACGGGGAGTTGGGGTGCGGCGGCCTGGGGGCGCCGCGCCGCCGGGTACACGCGAGGCGCCGCCACCCGGTGAGGCATGCTCCCTGTCATGTCCCGCCCCGTGTGCTGCTGCTCCCTGCGGGCAGGGGGTACGGGCGACGATCGCCCGTCGTGCGGTGTGCTGGCTATGTGGGGGGTGCCCTGCACTGGTGCTCCTGATCTGCGGCCGCGCATGCGCGACTCTTCGTCCGTGGGGGGTACGGACCCGGGGGTCCGCCGAACTGCCCGTGAGACGTCGGATCCGCATCCCGGTGCCCGGCGCGTACGGAGGTTTCCCGTACGCGCGCATGCCGTGCGCCCTTCCCGGGTGGGGCCGGGAAGGCCACGTACACATGTGCCCTCACAAGGGCCGGGAGGCCAGGGTGCGACCGTCAGCCATCACGCAGCCCCCGACCCTACTCGGACGCCCGTGCGACAAGGCAACAGGCCCTCCTGGCCTCTTGCGGGCTCGTGAGGGCTCGTGAGGGGGCTGTGCGTAGTGTTCGGTCATGTCTTCACTGAACTTGCGTCACTCGGCGCGTGCGGTCGTCCTGGACGAGGAGGACCGCATTCTGCTGTGCAGGTGCGTGCTTCCGGGCGCGGTGGTCTGGATAACCCCTGGGGGCGGGATCGAGGAGGGGGAGTCGACGGACTCGGCGCTGAGGCGCGAACTGATCGAGGAGGTCGGACTCGCCTTTGACGGTCCGTTGCGGCATGTATGGCACCAGCGGCTCATCGGACCCGAGTACGCGCCGGGCCACGACGGTGTCATCAACGACTATTTCCTCGTCCGTGCCGAGGCGTTCGAGCCGGGCGGCAGCCTGTCGGAGGTGGAGCTCGCTGCCGAGCACCTCACGTCGTTGCGGTGGTGGCGGCTGCACGAGATCGCCGCATACCAAGGACCGGAGCTGTTCGGCCCACGGGACCTGGCCGCGGTTCTCGACGAGCTGATCGCTGAGGGGGCTCCCGAAACCCCGGTCGTGCTCGGCCTGTAGACCGGCCCGGGAGGAGACGGGCTCTGCGCCGCGGCGCCTGCCGTCATCACGGTGGATACCCTGCGGGAATGAGTAACGCGATGTGGGATGCCCTGGTGGCGACGCCCCTCCCTGAAGTGCGGCGCCGTGCGGCCGTCGTGGACGCCCTCGCCGAGGTCGAGCCGGTGACGGTGGCAGGCGCACGCCGTCTGGCCTGGAACGACCGCGGCGGCCAGTCCGCGGTCTGGTACTTCGCGGAGGACGGCCGCGTGCTGCTGCTGACCTTCGACCACGAGTCGGCGCTGAACCTCTACGCCGAGGAGGATTTCGCCCTTCAGGAGTCCTTCTACGAAGGCGTCCCCGAATCCCTCGTCGCCCTGGTCCGCGACCGTCCCGAGAACTACGAGTCGCTGAACCTCACGGACTCCGCGACGGGCCGGACGATCCACTACGCAGGCGGTGTCTTCTGGTACGACGGCACGCGCTGGCACGTGTCCGACGGCCTGGCGGAGTACTGCCGCCGCGAGGACGCGGACCTCTTCGGCGAGTCCGGCTTCGACTACTGCCTGGACGCCTACGGCTTCGGCCGGGACTTCACTGCGGAGACCGTCGTGGCGACCCGGGACGAGGACGGTCGGTACGAGGACGACAAGGAGAAGGAAGCGGACCTGCCCGGCGTTCGCGAAGTCTTCACCCGGCACGGCCAGGCCGTTTCTGATGGCTCTCGGACGGTCGGGTAGCCGGATGACGAGCGCAGCGGCGGTCAGGGTGCCGCTGAAGAGGTGGTCGCGTCTGTCGTACCTACTGGTCTGCCGGGAGCCGGCCGCCGGACCGCCCTCGCCGACGCCGGTGTTCGCGCGGGACATCGCGCCGGGTGGTGGTCGCTTGGACATGCCGTCGCCGCAGGGAGGCACGGTTTCGCGGCCGGAGTACGCCTTGTCGCCACGCAAGCGGCCCGGACGGCTGCGCGGACGCCCCGACCCGCGCCGCCCGCGCCGAGCCGCGGCTCCCTGCCGACGATCGGCGAAGAAGTGCTCAGTGCGGTCTGCCGGGCGAGCGGCCGTACCGCGCTGTGGCAGGGCGACATCACCACCCTCGCCGCCGAGGCGATCGTCAACGCCACGTACCGTCCTGAGCTCCTGGGCATGGCCGGATCCGCCGGGCGAGGGCGCCGCCGTCCGCTCCACCAGCCCGACGGACCGGGCCGACTGCTCCTCCTACTCCTCGGCCGACACCAACTTGAACAGCAGTTGTCCGTTCGGCCCCGTGGAGACCTTGCGCAGCGCCGGATCGTCCGCGGCGAGCCCCCCGTCGTACTGCCACTGCAGCACCCACTTCACCTCGTAGCGCCGCAGGACGGCGAGCCGCTCCGCGCGGGAGGAGTCCGCCGCGAAGTAGCGCTCGACCGCCGCGTGCCGCGCCTTTTCGTCGGGCAGGAAGAATTCCGGGTATCCGGGGGCCACCGTGTACGGCCCGTAGGCCGGAACCTGGCGGGCCGCCCGCCCCCTGGTCATGACGGTGTCCCCGTACTGCACGTGGGGCGTGATCCACCGGTAACGGGCCCAGGGCTCCCGGACCTTCTCCCGCAGCACCTGCGGCAGCGCGTCCTTGCGGACGACGTACCCGAGCGTCCCCGCCTGCGTCCAGGCGCCGGCGAGCAGCGCGGCTCCGGTCGCGACCGCGAAGACCTTGCGAACCGTCCCGGTGCAGGCGGACACCGCCGCCAGCGCCGCCGCCAGCTGCGCCGGAACGATCGCCGCGGGGAGCGCGCGGCCCCAGGCCCAGTGCCCGCTCACCGCTCCCGCCGTGACCGTCAGGGCGCCCAGTGCGAAGAAGATCACCAGTGGGTCCCGCCTGTTGCGCCGAAGGCGCAGGGCCAGCGCCACCACTCCGACCAGGACGAAGGCGTAGCGCGGCAGCAGATCGTTGTACAGGGACCGGTGGATCGTTTCGAGCCCGTCGGCCTCGAACAGTGCGAAGAACGAGTAGTACGGCCACGCCGCGAGCAGCGCGATCCCGGCCAGGAACCCGCCGCCCAGCCCCAGCCAGGTCGCGCGCGCGGGCCACGGCCGCGCCCCGAGCAGCACGCCGAGCGCTCCGCAGGTGGCGGTGAATCCGGAGAACTGATGGCTGAGCATGATCACGGCCCACAGCGTCCCGAGCCCGAGGAACACCGGCCACGGGGCCCGGCCGCGCAGTGCCTTGGTCAGCAGCGCCCAGAAGTGGAAGGACAGCGCGAGCGCGAACGTACTCGGATAGGCGAGGCACAGTGCCAGCGAGCCGAGGCCGAGGAACCCGCTCCACGCGAAGAACTGCGGTCCCCACAGGAGCAGCAGACACAGCACCGCCAGCGGCCAGGCCGCGCGCCGCCTGGTGAACGTACGCACGAAGTGCCGGACGCCCGTGATCAGCAGCGGCAGCGACACGAGCGCGGCGAGCCGCAGCACCGTGAAGGTGCTGAGCCCGGTCAGCTTGGCGAAGATGCCGAGCACCAGCATCCACGGCGAGTAGTACGGGCTGGCGGTGTCCGCGTCGACCATCGGGTTGCCCGGATCGGACAGCGAGTGGCGCAGCCGCTCCAGGGTCGCCGCGTGCACGCCGAGGTCTCCGTCCCACGGCAGCCGCACGGCCACCAGCAGGAGCAGCAGGACGATCAGCAGGACCGCTCCGCACAGCAGTGTGTACGAGGACCCACGGCCGACGGCGGGCTCCAGGGGATCGACCGGCGGGCGGGGGCCGACCTGGCCACGCGTACGCGGTGAGAAGCGTTCCGCACGCGTACGGGGGCGGTCGGCGGGGACGGGGGCAGGTGCCGCGGTACGGTCCTGGATCTCGTCGGACGGGAATATGGCGGGCATTACGGGAATATACAAGAGTGGGATGACCATTCATCGGATCATCCGTCTCCCGTGGATACTCACCGATCCTTCGCCTCCCGCTGTGCTCGGCACGGCTTGTGACGGTATGTCACCTGTAGTTGTGCGGGCCCGTGGCTCCTCGACCGAGCCGTGCTTCCTCAACCGAGCCGGTGGTGGGCACGGGCCCCGGAAGGCCGTCGTGGCGCAGGTCAGGCGGTCGAGGCGGGCCAGGGGACGTCCGTTTCGACGGCGGCGGTGTAGTCGATGCCGGGGACGGCGAAGCCGTAGAGACGGCGGACCTCGTTGCTGAACCAGTCGAGGTCGGCGAGTTCGGTGATGGTGTCGCTGGTGGCGGTGGACCAGCGTGCGGCGACGGCACTCTGCACGGTGGGGTCGAGTTCCCAGGTGTCGAGGCGGACCCGGCCCTCGGCGTCGAGGTCGAGGGGGCGGACACCGGTCAACTGGTCCCACAGGTCCACCAGTTGGCCGATCGGGGCGACCATGGCGTCGCCGAGGACGCCTCGCAGGAGCCCGACGTACAGGGCGATGCCCGGGATGGCGGTGGAGGACTGGGTGACGGCGGCGGCGTTGACCGAGGTCACGGCCCGGCCGCCCACGGTCTTGCCGAGGTGTTCGTTCAACGTGCGCGCGGTGGCTTCCAGATGGGACTTCGCTGCGCCGATGGTGCCCTGCCGGTAGATCGCCGCGGTGAGCGGCGAGCCGATGTAGGACAGGGCGACCGTGGTGAAGCCGTCGGCCAGCAGGGACCGGTCGGCCAGGAACGCGATCCACCGTTCCCAGTCGGTGCCGCCCATCACCGCCACGGTCTGCTCGATGTCGTCGCCCTCGGCCGGCGCCGTGGTGACTTCCTTGACCTCCGGGGCACCGGACTCGTCGAAGACCAGGGTCTTGGTGGTGTACGGCGAGCCGACCGGCTTGAGCGCCGAGGCATACACGTCACCGGTGTCCGGGTCGGTGCGCCGAGGCGCGGCCACCGAGTGGATCAGGAAGTCGAGCCGCCCCCCGAACCGCTCGGCGAGGAGGTCGGCAACCTGCTCCTTCACCGTGTCGCTGAACGCATCGCCATTGAGGAAGACCATGTCCCGCCCGTGCTGTCGGGCGAGCCGGGCCGTGGCGGCGGTGCGGTACCAGCCTGCCGTACCGGTGCGCCGCGCGGGCGCCTTCTCGAAGCACACGCCGATGCCGCGGATGCCGACACGGGCCAGGCCCGCGATCGTAGCGGCCAGGCCGTACCCGGCGGACGAGCCGATGACCAGAGCCACCGGCCCCTCGCCCTCGGCGGTGACCGGGGCCGGGACGGCCTGCCACATCTCGTCCACCAACTGACGGCAGCCGCCGGGATGGGAGTCGAGGAACAGGAAGCCCCGGCTCTTGGGTGCAATGACGCGTTCGCTCACGGTGTGGTGCCCCAGGTGTCGTCACGGACAAGGACGCGGCGGCCCGCCTCGGCCACCCCGTCCCGCAAGTCTGCGGCGGAACGGATGAACACGGCGATCTTGCCCGGCACAACGATGTCCCATGGGTCTTGGAGGGTTTTGCACTTCATCGGCCACAGCCACTCCACCACGGAACGTCACAGGCCACCGGCTCCGGCGCAAGCTGACGGGCAGGCCCTACCGGGCAGCTGCGCCCGGCTCCGAACGGGGCGCGGGCTCAGGGCCCCACTGTCTGCACCACACTTGGAGGAACCCTCCGCGACCGCGTTCCGCTCCGCCCACGCAGGAACCCACGCAGGAACCCACGCAGGAACCCACGCAGGAACTCAGGCATGAACTCACGCATGACGAACGGACTCATGAACCCCGAAACGCTCCTGGACGTACTGCTGGACGCGGCCCGCCGGGCCCCCGCACAGGTCGTCGTCCACGTCCGCGGTGACGGCAGCGAGGTGGCCGTCACCTTCCGGCAGCTCCTCGACGAGTCCCTGCGCGTCGCGGGCGGCTTGCGCGACGCGGCGGTCGCGCCCGGTACCTGCCTGCCCTTGCTCGCGGAACGCAGCGAGGACTTCCAGCCCATGTTCTGGGGTGCGCTCGCGGCCGGTCTGGTCCCGGTGCCGCTCGCGCCCGACACCCGGCAGGTCGGTCCGGTGTGGGAGCACCTCGGCCGCCCGCCCGTCGTGGTGGACGCGGCATGCGCGAACGTGGCCGACGAACTGCCGCAACCGGTCGAGGTGTTGCGACTGGAGACGTTGCGGGACTGTCTCACGCCGGCCCAACCCGCCACACCAACCCCCTGCGACCTGGCGTTTCTTCAATTCTCCTCCGGCAGTACCGGAGCCCCCAAGGGCGTGGAGCTCACCCATGCCACCGTGGTGGCCAACCTGCGTCAGATCATCGCGGCTTCCGCTCTCTCCGAGCGGGACGTCCTGGTCGGCTGGATGCCGTACTTCCACGACATGGGCCTCATCGGTACCCATCTGGCGCCGCTGGCGGCGCACGCGAAGCAGGTGAAGATCGCTCCGCTCTCCTTCGCGAAGAGTCCACGCCTGTGGGTCGACGTGGCCGCCAGCCACCGGGCGACGGTCCTGTCGGCCGCCAACTTCGCGCTCGCGCTGGCCGTTCGCCGCATTCCCGAGGAGGTGCTCTCCGGGCTCGACCTGAGCTCCGTTCGGCTGATCCTGGTGGGCGCCGAACCGATCTCCGCGACGGTGTGGCGGGCCTTCGCCGCCAAGATGCGGCCGGCCAGACTGGACCCGCGGGCGGCGACTCCCGTGTACGGACTGGCCGAGGCCACCTTGGCCGTCACGTTCCCGCCGCTGGGCGAAGTGGCCGTTCCGGTCGCCCTGGAGCGGGCGGCGTTCAGCCGGGGCCGGGCGGTGGAGCGCGAACCGGGCGGCGACGCCCTGGAAGTGATGGACGTCGGCGTACCGGTGCCCGGCTGCTCGGTCCGGATCACCGACCACTCCCGCAGGCCACTGGGCGACCGGCAGGTGGGACACATCGAGGTGAGCGGCCCGCAGGTCGCCCGCGGCTATCACCGGTTGCCGAAGACGACGGCAGGGTCCTTCACCGGCACCTGGCTGCGCACCGGGGACCTGGGATTCCTGCGGGACGGCCGGCTGTGTGTCAGCGGCCGTCACAAGGACGTCCTCTTCCTCAACGGCCGCACCTTCCACGCCCCCGACATGGAGGAGGTCGCGAGCGAGAGCCCCGGGCTGCCGCCGGGAAACCCGGCGGTGATCGGTTCGACCGACCCGGCGACCGGCGGCGAGCGAGTGATCGTCTTCATCCCCTGGGCCCGGCCGCCACGCGGCGCCGCCGAGGTCCTGGACGAGGTCGCACGGCGGATCCGTGCCGCGCTGCGCCACGACGACGTACGCGTACTCGCGCTGCCGCCTTCGGCCTTCCCGCGGACCACGAGCGGCAAGTTGCAGAGGCATCGCATGCGCGCGCGTTTCGAGGCGGGTTCGTACCGGCCCCTCGCGTCGTCCGGGATCCCGGACGAGGCAGCGGCCAAGCCGTCGACGGGGCCGTCGGCCAAGCCGTCGGTCGGGCCGTCGACCGGTCCGGAGGGGCCGCGCCCGGCGCCCCGCCACCGCGGTGACGTGCGGCAGACGGTGCGCGACGCCTGGGCACGCGTACTGGGGCTGTCCGAGGAGTCCTTCGGCGACCGGGACCGGTTCGCCGATCTGGGGGGCACCTCGCTGAAAGCCATGGAGACGCTTGCCGAGTTGGAACAGGTCCTGGAGATCACCCTGGCCCCTGCCGTGATGCGCAACGACACCGTCGCCACGCTCACCGATCATCTGCTGGCCGCGGCGGAGGAGAAGACGGGAGAGAACACGGGGAAGAGGACGGGGGAGAACACGGCGCCGGGGTCGCCCACCCCGCACGAACGGGCCCTGCCGCACACGGCGGGCGACGTGAGCGCGACAGCGGTCGTCGCGATGGCCTGCCGGTTCCCCGGCGCGAGCACACCGGAGGAATTCTGGGAACTGCTGACAGCAGGCCGCGACGCCGTCACCGACGTCCCACCGGACCGCTGGGCCACCGCGCTTGCCGAGGAGGTGCCGCCCGGGCCGTCGCCCGCCGCGTCCACGCCCGGGCCGCCGCCCACTGCGTCCGCCGGGCGCCGGGGGGCGTTCCTGGACGACCCCTACGCATTCGACGCCGAACATTTCGGCATCGGCGACGAGGAGGCCCGCTCGCTGGATCCGCAGGCCCGGATCTTCCTCGAACTGGCTCATGAGGCCCTGGAACGAGCCGGTTACGCCGGACCCCGACGGCTCGGCCTGAGGGTCGGTGTCTTCGCCGCCGCCGGAGACAGCGGCTACCGGCAGATCCTCGCAGGTGCCTCTCCCGCCCCGGCACCGTCCGCGACGACCCTGACGGGCAATCTGCCGAACCTGATGGCCGCCCGGGTCTCGCAGTCCCTGGACCTGGACGGTCCGGCGCTCGTCGTGGACACCGCGTGTTCATCGGGTCTGGTCGCCCTGCACCTGGCGCGGCGCAGCCTCGCGGACGGCGAGTGCGACATCGCCGTCGTCGGCGGGGTCAACCTTCATCTCACTCCGGACGGATACCAGGCCCTGGAGGCTGCACAGGCGCTGTCGCCCGGCGGACGCAGCCGCGCCTTCAGCACGGCGGCCGACGGGTTCGTACCCGGTGAGGGAGGTGCGGCCCTCGTCCTGCGACGCCTGCCGGACGCCCACCGGGACGGCGACGAGGTACTCGCCGTCGTGCGGGGCACCGCGGTCAACAACGACGGCGCGTCGCTGAGCCTGATGGCGCCCAACCCCCTGCGGCAGCGGGAGGTGATCACTCGCGCGTACGAGGTCTGTGGCGTCGACCCGGCGTCCGTGACCTATGTCGAGGCCCACGGGACGGGCACGGCCATAGGCGACCCCATCGAACTGCGGTCCTTGGCGCACGTCTTCCCGGCCGGCCCGGACGGCCGGCCGCGGCTGCTCGGCTCGGTGAAGACGAACATCGGGCATCTGCTGAACGCGGCTGCCCTGCCCTCACTGGTGAAGGTGGTGCTGGCGCTCGGACACGGCAGGCTGCCCGCCTCCCTCCACCACACACCGCCGTCGCCCGCGGTCGAGCGGTCCGGATTCGCACTGGTCACCGAGCCGGTCGCGTGGCCGTCGTCCGGCCCGCGCAGAGCCGGCGTCAACGCCTTCGGCTTCGGCGGCACGAACGCGCACGCGGTGCTGGAGCAGGCGCCGCCGGCTGCGGGGCAGGCCCAGCGCCGGGGCGGCGGCCCGCACCTGATGACGCTGTCGGCGGGCAGCAGAGCCGGTCTGGACGCCTGGGCGGCCTGTCTCCTGGAGCACCTGTCCAGCCACCCGGAGCTGGACGAGGGCGAGGTGTGCCTGGCCGCGGCGACCTCACGCGACGAGGGTGCCCACCGCCTCGCCGTGGTGGCCGACGGCGACCTCCAAGAACGCCTGGCCGCGGCGGCCGGCCCCGGTGGCGACCGCCTGCCGGGAACGGTCACGGGGACGGTGACGAACCGTCCGCGGACCGTCTTCGTGTTCCCCGGCCAGGGCGCGCTCCGGCCGGGCCAGGGCCGTGCGCTCCACGCGACGGCGCCGGCCTACCGCGACACACTCGACGAGGCGTCCGCCCTGGTCGGCGCGGTGAACGGGCGGGAGCTGACCGGCTGGTGCGTAGATTCCGAAGTGGACGCGGCAGCCCAGGCCGCGACCGAAGTGGCGCAACCACTGCTCGTGGCCCACGGGGTGGCGCTCGCCCGGCAGTTGCTGGAATGGGGCGTACGGCCGGACGCGCTGGTCGGGCACAGTGTCGGCGAACTCGCCGCCGCCTGCGCCGGCGGAATGCTGTCGCTCGCCGACGCGCTGGCATTCGCGGCGGAACGCGGACGGCTCATGGGGACGTCGACCCCGCCGGGCGCGATGGTGGCGGTGCGGGGAGCCGACGAGGAGAGCGTGGCCGCCCTGGTCGCGGCGGCTCCGGGGGAGCTCGCGGTCGCCGCGTACAACGGTCCCGGCAGGCTGGTGCTCTCCGGAAGCCCCGGCGCGGTCGGACGGGCGGCGGAGAAGCTCTCCGCACAGGGGGCGGCCGTCCGCACGCTGGAAGTGTCGCGCGCCTTCCACTCGCCCCTGATGGAACCGATCGCCCAGGCCCTGGCCGACGCGGCACGCGCCGTGCAGGTCACCGCTCCCGGCCTGCCGGTGATGAGCACGCTCACCGCCGAGTGGCATCCGCCCATGGACCCGGACCACCTGCGTGAACACGCCCTGCGGCCGGTGCTGTTCGGGCGGGCCGTGACGCGGCTGCTGGAGGAGGGCTACGACACGTTCGTGGAACTCGGCTCGCAGGAGAGCCTCACAGGTCCCGTACGCGCGGCTGCCGCGCGGCACCGGAGTGCCGGTGCGGCCGACGTCGACGGAGAGGTACTCGTGCTGTCCGCCCCCTTCGAGCCGGAGCGTTTCCGGGCGCCCCGGGACGCTGCCGCGGGCGGGGCGCGGGAACTACTGGCAACGGTGGCGCACTTGTGGGCTCGCGGTGTGGGCCTGAATCGTGCGGAACCCGACGAGGGCCGCAGGCGGGTCCCTCTGCCGCCCTATCCGTACCAGCGGCGTCACTACGGGCCCGGGGCCGGGGAGCGCAAGCTGCTGCGCCACGTCACCTGGCGGACCGAGCCCTTGACCACGGACCGTCGCTGCGGACCTGTACTGGTGACGGGCGCCGACCCGACGGCCGTGCGCGAGCTCACGCGACGTCTCGCGGAACAGGACGTACAGACCGACGTGGCCCCCGGCACCCGCCCCGAGACGGTGCTTCTCCTGGCCGGACCTGCCGGTCACGGCACGGCAGCGGAGTTCGACCGGATCCAGCGTGCGCTGGTCACGGCGTTCCAGGAGGCTCTCACCCTGTTCGCACTGACGAAGGCCCGCCGGCTGCTGGTCGTGACCGAGGACGCGCATGCCACCGGATACGGATGCGAGCGACCGGACCCGGCACAGGCGGTGCTGGGCGGTCTGGCACTGGCCGTGCCGTCGGAGTACGCCGGAACGGTTGCCGACTGGGTCGACCTCTGTTCACTGGACGATGCCGGGCAGCGGCTCGGGGCCGTCCTCGCCGAGGCGACGGCGCCGCGGACGGCCGGGGCCGTCGCCTGGCGGGACGGACAGCGCCTGGTGCGGACCGTCGCGGCAGAAGTAGCAGAAGTAGCAGAAGTAGCAACAGAAGCGGCGGAAGCGGCGGAAGGGGCGGATCTGTCCGGCACCCGGTACCGGATGCCCGCCGACGGCACCTTCCTGATCACGGGAGGCGGTGGGGGCCTCGGTTCCGCACTGGCCCGGGAACTCGCCGCCCGTGGCCGGCCGGTGCTCTGCCTCACGGGCCGTTCCCCGCAGCCGCCCGCGGGTCTTCTGGAGGAGCTCACCGGTCTCGGCGCCGACGCCCGATACCACCGGGCCGACCTCGCCGTGCGCGACGACGTCGAGGCGCTGGTGGCCGCGCTGCCTCCCGTGGACGCCCTCTTCCACGCGGCCGGAGTGGTGCGGCCCGGGAGTCTGCGCGGGACGAGGGTGGAGGAGACGGCAGAGGCGCTGGGGGCGAAGACGCTCGGCACCGTGCTGCTGTCCGAGGCATTGCGCCGACGGGGTCGGCACCCCGAGGTGTGCGTGGCGTTCTCCTCCGTCTCCTCGGTACTGCCAGGACTGGCCGGGGCACTCGGTTCCTACGCGGCTGCGAACTCCTTTCTGGACGCGTTCGCCGGCGCCGAGCGGCAGGCGGGGCGGCCATGGCTGTCGGTGAACTTCGGGCCGTTCGCGCAGACGGGTCTCGCCGCCCCGTTCGCCGGCGATGTCCTCACCCATGAGGCGGGCCGCCCGCTGGCAACCGCGCCGGCCCTGGCGGCCCTGCTGTCCGTCTGCGGCACGGACCTGGCTCAACTGGTCATCGCCGACAGGGCGGTTCCGCCGGATCGCGCGTCCACCCGGCCCGCGCAGGCGCGCAGGCCACTGCCCGCGCCACTGCCCACGACCGGGCCCACGTCCGGACCCACGTCCGCCGCGCCGGACGCGGTGACCTCCGCGTCCCGCACCTCCGCGTCCGGCACATCCGCCGTGCTGCGGGAACTGCTGGCGCAGTCACTGGGAGTTCCGGCGTCCGCCGTGGACGACGACGCGCCGTTCCTCTCGATGGGGCTGGACTCGCTGGGCGCGGTCGACCTCGTCAAACGGCTCGAACGCCGAGTGGGGCGGCAGCTGCCTGCCACGCTCTTCTTCGAATACCGGACCGTACGCGAGCTGACGGCCCATCTGGACATGGCCACCGGGGCCACCGGAGCTGCTGGGGCCACCGGGGCCGTCGCCGACACGGATGGGGTACGAGAGCCCTCGCCCGGGCCGGTGGCGGACTCCGCCCCCTTTCCCCTGACCCCCGTACAACTGGCCCTGTACACCAGCAGTCGGCTGCACCCCGACGTACCGGCCCGCGGTCACCTGCGCATGACGGTCCGCGGCCCCCTGGACACCCACGTGCTCGGCCTGGCACTGGCCGAACTGGCGGAGCGGCACGGCATGCTGCGCATGCGGGTCGAGGACTCGGCCACGGGGCCGGTGCAGCGCCTGGCACCTGCCGCACCGCTGTCGGCCTGGTACGAGGTCCGCGAGTGCGGTGCGGAGCAGGTGGCCGGCCTGGAGACAGCGCTGTGCAACCAGCCCTTCGACCTGTCCACCGGAGCGCCCCTGCGAGCCGTGCTGCTCCGTCAGGAGCCCTCCTTTGCACACCTGTTGCTGGTGGCGCACCATGCCGCGGCGGACGGATACAGCCTGAACATCCTGGCCGAGGACCTGTGGTCGCTGTACACCGTGCTGTGGCGGGGGGAGCGTCCGGCCCCGGAGCCGGACGCGCCGAGCTTCGCGACGTACGCCGCGCTGAGCGCCCGGTCCGCCGACACCGGCGCGTCGGAAGCCGACCGCCGCTACTGGGCAGATCGCCTGACCGGGAGGGGCGAACCGCTGCGGCTGCCGTACGACGGTGATCCCGACGCACCCCCCACGGGCCCCCTCCGGCAGCACTACGGCTCGCTCGACGCGACACTCACCGCCCGCCTGGAGCGGCTGGCCTCCGCACACGAGGTGTCCCTGTTCCATCTGCTGCTCGCCGCCCACGTACGCTGCCTGGCGCGGTGGACGGGGCGCCAGGACATCGCGGTCAACGTGGCCCGTGCCGGGCGTGAGGAACGCTTCGACGGTGTGGACCGGCTCGTCGGTCCCTTCGCCGACACCCTTCCCCTGCTGTGCGGGACGGCCCTCGACGGGCCGGTCACGGCGCTGGCCCAACGGCTGCGCCACACCTGGCTGGAGAGCGAACGGCACTCCGCGGTGAGCAGTCTGGACCTGGCCGGCCTCCTGCCCGGCGGTGGCCCGCGCACGGTGAGCCCGGCGGGCTTCAGCTTCGCCCGCTTCCCGGCACGCCTCGGGGCCGATTGCCCGGTCGAGATACGGGCCGACGCGGCCGGAACCGGATCGGCCGCAACCCGGCTGAGCCTGCTCTGCTGGGCGGACGGGCCCTTGTTGCGCATGTCGTGGAACTTCCCGGACCGGCTGTTCGAACCCGCGACGGTGGCCCGGCTGGACCAGGAGTACCGCGAGGAACTGGCCGCGCTGGGCACCTCCCCGGAACAGTCCGTACCGGACCCCGCCGTCCCCTCGGCGCCCACACCGCCCGGCGAGGCACCCACACCGCCCGGCGAGGCACCCACGCCGCCCGGCGAGGCGGACGCCCAGCCCGGCGAGGTGGACGCACGGCGCGGTGTGGTCGGCCGACTGCTGAGGCAGTTCCGTGCCATGCCCGACGCGACCGCCGTGGAAGACGGCACAACTCCTCTGACCTACGCGGCACTCGACCGAGCCTCCCGTCTGCTCGCCACCCGGTTGCGCGCCGACGGCGTACGCACGGGCCAGTTGGTCGGACTGCTCACCGAGCCGGGTCCTGACACCGTGATCGGCGTGGTCGGCATCCTGCGTGCCGGGGCCGGCTGGGTTCCGCTCGACGCGGCGCATCCTCCCGCCCGGCTGGCGGACCAGCTGCAGCGCGCGCACGTCTCCACCGTGGTGTGCCACGCGCCGACCCTGCGCACCGCCGACTCCCTCGACGGCATGCGGACGGTACGCGGCGACGGCCCGCCGGATCCGGGAGCTGATGACGGCCCGCCGGATCCGAGGGCGGACGACCTCGCCCCCGTACCCGTGCCCGACGCCGAGGCCACCGCGTACGTCATCTTCACCTCGGGCTCCACCGGGCGCCCGAAGGCGGTCCCGATCACGTACCGGGCGATGGAGAACTACCTCGACTGGGCCCTCGCCACCTTCGGCTACGGCGCCGGTGACCGTCTGGCGCAGACCGCCTCGCCGTGCTTCGACGCCTCCGTGCGCCAACTGCTCGCGCCGCTCCTGGTGGGCGCCGCCGTGGTGACCGTACCGCGAGAGCTGTTGCGGGACCCCGAGTTGCTCCTGGCGTACGCGGAAGCGACCCGGATCACCGTGTGGAGTTCCGTCCCGACACTGTGGGAACAATTGCTGTCGGCCGCCGAGGACCGGGTGCGACGGGGAGCGGGACGACCCGACCTGTCGGCGCTGCGCTGGGTGCACGTGGGCGGCGAGGCACTGCCCGCCTCGTACGTACGCCGGTGGTTCGACCTCTTCGGCGCCGGACAGCGCATCGCGAATCTGTACGGTCCCACCGAGGCGACCGTCAACGCCACCTGCCACGTCATCTCCACGCGTCCGGACGACGACCTGAAGACTCTGCCGATCGGACGTCCGGTCACCGGCACAGACCTGTCGGTCGTCGGAACCGACGGGGCACCCTGCCGTCCTGACGAGCCGGGCGAACTGCTGATCGCGGGCGTGGGTCTGACACCCGGCTACCTGGATGAACCCGAGCTGACCGCTCAGGCGTTCACGGTCCTGGGCGGACGCCGGTGGTACCGCAGCGGCGACCGGGTCCGGTTCCGTGGAGACGGCGCTCTGGAGTTCATCGGACGGATCGACGGCCAGGTGAAGATACGTGGCAACCGGGTGGAGCCGGGAGAGGTCGAGGCAGCACTCCGGACGCATCCCTGCATCGCAGGAGCCTCGGTCGTCGCACGCGAGGGGCGACTGCTCGCTTACGTCACCGCCCGTCCCGGAGCCGGGCGACCGGAGCCGCGCACGGTACGCCGCCACCTGGCGGGCCTTCTTCCGCCTTACATGGTCCCGGTGCGGATCACCGTGCTGGACGAGCTGCCGCTCACCGGGACGGGCAAGGTCGATCGCCGTGCGCTCGCCGATCTCCCCGTACGGAAGGAAGGTGCCGGTGATCCGCCCGAGGACTCACCCCGCACACCGACGGAGCAGCAACTCGCCGCCATTTGGCAGGAGTTGCTCGGGGTCGACGCCGTCCGCCGGGAGGACGACTTCTTCGACCTGGGCGGAGACTCGATGCTCGTCCTCCAGGTGTTCGCGCGCCTCGGCGAGGCCGGGGCACCGCTGCCCCGGCCGACCGTGATCTACGAACACCGCACCCTGGCCGAGCTCGCCGCGGTCGTGGACGCGACCGTCGCGGGAGGGCACGGCGGCACTGCCACAGTCGGCGCTGCCCCCGAGGCTGCCGCGACGACGGCGCACCATCCGGCTCCCTTCCCCGTCACACCGGCCCAGCGCGGTTTCCTGCTCGCGGAGGCCATCTCGCCGGGCGGAAGCGGTTCCTGGCCGGCGCGGCTGCGGCTGTCCGGCCGGCTGGACCCCGAGGTGTTCCAGGCTTCGGTGGACCTGCTCGTGGAACGCCACGGCATGCTGCGTACGGTCTTCCCCTCCGGTACCCGGCCACCTGTGCAGCAGGAACTCCCGCCCTCGCTGCGACTGCCGGTCGTGTTCGAGACGCTCACCGACCGCGCCGAGGTGGCCGGCCGTGCGGCGGCCGAGGCGAAGCGGCGCTTCGAGCCGTGGGCCTGGCCGCTGCTGCGGCTCCGGGTCCTCAGCCTCGGGGAGCATGAGCACGTGCTCCTGGTGCACGCACACCACCTCATCGGCGACGGCTACAGCGCCGCGCTGCTCGTACAGGAGCTGACCGAGGTCTACGACCGTCTGGCCGCGGGCCGCACCGCGGACCTGCCCGCGCCGCGCGCCACCTTCCGCGACCACGCCCTGCTGGCGGCGTCTGCGGCCGAGGAACAGCCCGCCGCCGCGCCGGGCGCTGCGGAGCGCCGGGCCCGGGTGGACGCCCCGTACCGGCGCCCGGTGCTGCGCGGCACCGAAGGAGGCGGGACCGAAGGCAACAGCACCGTAGGAGGCGGCACCGTAGGAGGCGGAACGGAAGGCGACAGTGGTGCGGGGCGTGAGGATGCACCCTTCCGGTCATCGGGGTTCGTGCTCGACGCGGATCGGACGGCTGCGCTGCGGGCGCTCGCGGCGCGGGCGGGAGCGACTCTGTACGCGCCGCTCCTCACTGCTTACTACCAGCAGTTGGCCCGGCTGACCGGCCGTACGGACCTGATCGTCGGCCTGGCGGTGAGCGGCCGTGACCGCCCGCTGCCCGACGTGCACCGCATCTTCGGCCCGTTCGCCACGGCCGTTCCCGTACGGCCTGCGGCCGGGCCGGACGACCAGCGTGGGGCAGCGGACTTCGGTGAGGCCCTGCGCCGGGTCGTGGCCGAGGCCGAGGAGGCGCGCAGACACGAGGACATCGTGCCCCGCGATGCCGACGGTCTTCCGCTGACGTCGCAGTTCTTCTTCACCTTCCTCGACTTCTCCGTGCCCGCCACCTCGCACGAGCAGTCGCTGACCGTGTCGTGGGACGACGGGGACGGCGCGTTCGCGCCGCCGTCGTCGGCGACGGACGTCTTCCTCGCCGTACGGCCGGAGGGCGCCGGGCTGCGGGTGACGCTGCGAGGGTCCGCCGCGGCCTTCTCCCCGGCCGCGCTGGAGGCCTTCGCGCGGGCGCTCAGGGAACGGCTCGCACGCGCCGTGGGCCGGCGTGGCGCGAACCGCCCGTCGGACCCGTCGGGCCGGAGGAGGACGATGGACGCCGCACTGGTCGGATATCTGCCGGCCCCCGGCCATCTGGCGCGACTGGCGGGGCTGCCCGAGGACTCGCTGCGGCGCGAACACCTGCGCGGGCTGCTCTTCCCCGCCGGCGCGCCGCGCCTGCTGGAGACGGTCCTGACCCCGCTGGGGAGGTCGGGCTTCGTCTGCCTGCCCCTCTTCGCCGACGAACTGGACCGGGATGCCGGGCTCGTCGCACACTCCGCCCGCGCGGTGTCGCTCGCCTCTTCACTCGGAGCCAGGTGCGTCTCCCTGGCCGGGATGATTCCGTCGCTGACCGGTTACGGCTTCGACGTGCTGCGCTCCGCGGACGGACCGGCGGCCGTGACGACGGGGCACGCGGCGACCGTCGTCTCGGTGGTCCGGACGGTGCACGCGGCGCTCGAAGCCACCGGGCAGGACCTCGCGGACCTGGAGGTGGCGTTCGCCGGTCTCGGCTCGATCGGCGCCTCTTCGCTGGAGCTGTTGCTCTCCCGGGCCGCCCGGCCGCCACGGCGGCTGGTGCTGTGCGACGTACCCGGCAGCGGGCCCCGGTTGCGGCGGTTGGCCCGGCGGCTGCAGGAGCGTGGCCAGGTGGGCGAGGTGGAGGTGGCGGAGTCCCGTCCCGCACTGCCGGACGCGGTGTACGAGGCCGGGCTGCTGGTGACCGCGGTGAGCGGCTCCGGCGCGGTGCTGGACGTGGACCGGTTGGCGCCCGGCACCGTGGTGGTCGACGACTCCTTCCCGCATTGCTTCGACACCGGCCGGGCACTGGCGCGGATGCGCGAACGCAGAGACGTCCTCGTGCTGGGCGGAGGTCTCCTGCACCTCGGCGAGCTGAGCCGGGAGGTCGCCGAAGGACTGCCCGCAGCGGCTACGGCCGGTTATCCGGCCCAGCCGTGGATCGAGGGAACCCTCGCCTCGTGCCGGGTGGAATCACTTCTGCACGCGGCGGACCCCGCCCTGCCGCTGGTGCACGGCCTGGTGGACAAGGCAGCGGCCCTCGCCTACTGGGAAGCCGTGGAACACGCAGGGGTGACGGCGGGTCCGCTGCACCTGCTGGGCCACACGGTCGGGCCGCACCCCCTGGCCGGTGTGCCGACAGGCCCCTGAGGTGCGCCGGCAGCCACAGATCAGGCAGCACACCACCGTGGACGTCCCCACCGTCTCGTGCCCGCCGATCTCAGGCCGCCCGAGGGTGACAGGGTGCGATCGTGGTCGTCCCCGGGCATTGTGGGGCGCGAGGTCATGTCACTGGTGCACCTGGCGGTAGGCCACTGAACTGACGTGAGGTGCTCTCGCGGAACCGGGGCGATCAATGTTTCGTACACAGGCCGCCGACGACGGGGGCGAGCTGCTCGCCAGGCTCGGGGCGCTGACTGCCCAGGCCCGGGAACTCGCGAAGATGCAGCGCTCCCGGGTCGAGCTGGCAGTGGCCCTGCAGCGCGGCATGCTGCCTCAGGACCTGCCGACCCCTCCCGGCGTCCGGCTCGCCGCCGGCTACATGCCCGCCCATCACGGGCTCAACGTCGGGGGAGACTGGTACGACGCCTTCACCATGCCCGACGGGCGTCTCGGCCTGTCCATCGGAGACGTGCAGGGGCACAACATCGAGGCCGCCGCCTTCATGGGGCAGGTCCGGGTGGGCCTGCGCGCACTGGCCCACGTGACGAACGACCCCGGGGAACTGCTTGCGCGTACCAACGATCTCCTGGTTTCCCTGGGTGCGGACCTCTTTGCCACCTGCACCTTTCTCCGGCTCGATCCGGCTACCGGCGTCCTGGAATGTGCCCGGGCCGGCCACATCCCTCACATCTGGGCCACGGCCGACGGCCGGTCCGGTGTCGACGAAGGAGAGTGCGGTCCCCCGCTCGGCGTACTCGAAGGCGCCGAGTACCCCGTGGTCTGCCACCGGCTCACCACGGGTGGCGTCGTGGTGCTGCTGACCGACGGGGTGGTGGAGGGGCCGTCACTGAGTCTCGACGAAGGTCTGCGCCGGGTGATGCGGCTCGCCGAGATCACCGCCGCTGCCGGTCTGGGCATCAACGCTCTCGCGGACGGTGTGATGCGGCTGGCGGACACGGTGGGGCATGAGGACGATGCCGCAGTCCTCGTCGTCGGCCACGAGGGCAGCGCCCCGTAGCGCTACCCACCCCGCAGCGGAGGGGACGGAGCCACCCCGAAGGTTGCGGACGCGCCCACGGGCCCTCGGACCGACACGGGCTGTCGCATGGCCGAAACGGTCGGCGCGGTGTCTGATGGCTGCTGTGTTGGTGACCCGGCGATTCCGCCTGTCCTCGGAGGCAGTCCTCAAGTCGCTGGTCGTTGCCCTCTTGTACTACGTGGCCGGGCGCCTGGGCCTGCTCGGCCGGCTCACCGTCGAAGGCGTGACCGTCACCCCCGTCTGGCCGCCCACCGGCGTCGCCGTCGCCGCACTGCTTGTCTACGGCATGTCGGTCTGGCCCGGGATCGCCGTGGGGTCCTTCCTCGTCATCGCCTCCCTCACCGTGCCCCAGCCCCTCACACTCATCACTGTGGCGGGCAACACCATCGCCCCGATCTGCGCCTTTCTGATGCTGCGCGGAGTCGGTTTCCGGGTCGGCGTCTCACGTGTGCGGGACGGTCTGGCCCTGGTGTTC
The DNA here is from genome assembly GCF_053610825.1 of Streptomyces sp. NPDC054863. NCBI lineage: Bacteria > Bacillati > Actinomycetota > Actinomycetes > Kitasatosporales > Streptomycetaceae > Streptomyces > Streptomyces sp. NPDC054863. The sequence goes on from NZ_JBSGZD010000082.1 coordinate 24,044, forward strand.
CTGGGCGGGCTCGGCGCGATGCTGATCAGCGCGACGGCAGGGGTCGGACTTCAGGTGGTGACCGGCGGGTTGGGGACAGGGGAGTTCTGGTCCGTGTGGCTGGCCTGGTGGGTGGGCGATGCGATGGGCGTCCTGCTCGTCACTCCGCTTCTGCTCGTGCTGGTGGGAGCGGCCGGACGAGTGGAACTGAGCCGCTGGAAGGAGATGCTCTGCCTGGGCCTCGCGGCCGTGATCATCCTGCCCCTGGCCGTGCTGGGTGAACTGAGTCTGCTCTTCCTCGTCTTTCCGCTGCTCATCTGGGCAGCATTGCGCTTCCAGTTGGCCGGGAGCATGGTGTGCGCGCTGTTCGCGTCCGTGCTCACCACCTTCGAAGCGAGTTCGCAGCAAGGCGCCTTCTCAGGTCTGTCCGCCATCGAGGTCATGGTCAAACTTCAGGCATTCAACGGTGCGGCCGCACTGACAGCGCTCATGCTGTCCGCGATGGTCGCCGAACAGCGCGCCACCCGGCGATCGGTGCAGAGCGCCTGCCGGGAACTCGCCGAAGTACTGGAGCACCTCGCCGCGGGAGAATCTCCGCCCGAACTGTCCGCCAGGCACGCCGTTGCCTCCCGCACCGGCGACACTGCGACGGGGCCGGACAGACTCCCGGGCGTGTAACGGGCTCCGCCACGGAGGCGGGCAGCGGAGCCCGGGACGCCGGCGCACGAACGGTCATCGGGCTCAGCACGGTGGCGTTGTCCGCGTACGGCGGTGCCCACCGGAGCGCGGTGTCCGGCGTCGGCCGTACGGCCCCGGCCGGTGCAGACTCCTGGAAGACGAGGGCGAAGTTCCTGCCGTGGGCGAGGGCCGGTTCGTACGCTCCGATTGAGGCGAGCAGCAGCCGGGCCGCGGTCTGCGGGCTCGTACGACCGTGTGCACGGGGCCACGCGCAGCCGCACGCAAGGACGTGCGGGGCCGCCGCATGCGCTCTGAACACACACCTCACCGGCCCCGTGAATCACGTCACAGAGAAAACACACGCCCCGTGGGCAACTGTCGCGAATGACCGCGTTCGTTCAAGCGCGTGTCGGCCAGTGGCTCCGGAGGGCATGAATTTTCCCTTCTCCGGCCCGTTCCCCGGTCGTACGATCACGGGACCGCCGCCCGCGTGAGACACCACTCCGCACCGGCGCCCCCCACTCTTTGTCCTTTCTTCTCCTCTTCGAGGTCTCCGCGACCGGAGACCCCCTTCCCAGAAAAGGGCCCGCGTGAAGACACGCCGCATACTCGCGACGGCCGTTGCCGCCGCCGTCACCGCACCCGTACTGCTCCTGTCGGCCACCCCGGCGTTCGCCGCCGACGCGACGCCGGCCGGTCAGGCCGGTCAGGTGCAGGACCAGAAGCCGAAGCCGACCCCGGCCGAGCTGGAGAAGCTCAAGAAGGCCGCCGACGAGGCGAAGACCGCGTACGACACCGCCGTCACCAAGCATGCGGCGGCGCAGAAGTACGCCGACGACTACCTGAAGGACGACAGTCCCGCGCGGAAGCACCTGGCCGAACTGAAGAAGGAGGCCAAGGACGCGGAAGAGGCGTCGACCGCGGCGGACGAGGTGCTGAAGACGGCCCAGGAGGCCCTGGACAAGCTGCCCGCGGGCGCCCCCGAGGCAGATGTCACCAAGGCCAAGGATGCCGTCACGAAGGCGCAGGAGAAGGCCGACCTCGCCGCCAAGGCCGAGATGGAAGCGAAGCGGACCGTCGCGTTCACCGAAGGCGGCCTCTTCAAGGGGTACATGGACGCCAAGATGAAGGCCGACAACGCGGCCGGCGAGGTGACCAAGGCGAAGAAGACGTACGACGACGCGGTCAAGGCGTACGACAAGGCCAAGGCGGAGGCCGGTGTTCCGGACCCGACGAAGCCGCCGGTCGACCCCACCAAGCCGCCGGTCGACCCCACGAAGCCGCCGGTCGGCGAGGACTGCAAGGTCGATGCGAAGCTCGGCACCACGCTGGTCGGACTGCCGGGCAAGGTCGTCGCCGGTACCACGGTGAACTTCACCCTCCGCGTCACCAACGGCACGGACAAGAAGATCGACGAGGTCACCCCGTTCGCCGTGGTCTACGGCGCCAGCAAGAGCGACTTCAACGACATCAGCAGCATGCTGCACCTTCAGGCCGCCGCAGCCGGCTCCTCCGACTGGAAGGACGTCAAGGAGGCCGAGTACGCGGGCACCGTCACCAACCTGGACGCCGGCAAGTCCGCCGACCTGAAGCTGCGCCTCACGGTCGACAAGAAGGCCCCGGCCGCCGAGGGCATCGCCTTCGCGGCCGGAGACTTCTACAACGAGGACGGCTCCTGCGGCGTCAACGAGCTGACGGAGTACCAGTTCTCGATCCTCGCCGCGGGCAGCAAGCCGGGCAAGGTCCCGGACTCCAGGCCCACCCCGGTCACGGACCCCGCCAACGTCCCGGTCCCACAGGGCAACGCGAACACCACCCCGGTCACCACCGACGCGGGCAACCTCGCCGCCACGGGCTCCTCGGGCACCACGCAGATCGCCCTCGCGGCGGGCGCGGCGATCGTGCTCGGTGCGGGCGCGATGGTCGTCGTACGCCGCCGGAAGGCGAGCCGGCAGGCCTGACCGGGCCCGACCGGACGGCGAGCCGGCAGGCCTGAGCCGGCCCGACCGGATGGCGAGCCGGCAGGCCTGAGCCGGCCCGAGCCGAGCCACTGGCACGGTTGCTGCCCGGATCTCCACGCCGGCTCGGGCCGGGTCTCACACGCCACGACCGACCCCACCGACGGGCCGGCCCGCAGAGGGCGGGCACATCGGTGGGGGAGGGGGCGGGGGCCGCCCGGCCACACGCCCGAGCTCCCGCTCCCCGATCTCCGGATTCGGATCGGGGTCCCCGAGGCGGGCGGTCACGCCGTGCCGCCAGTCCTCGGGGACGTGCCTGCGGCCCGCGTCCAGGGCCTGCTGCCGAAGGTTGCGGTCGCGGGTCAACAGCACCGGCTCCCCGCCGTCCTGGCCCTGGGGGTGGACGAGGGCGTGCGCGCACGGGGCTTCAGCCGCGCACAACCCGTGCAACGCCCGTAAAGCCCCGTACGCCTCCCCGTGGTCGAGTCCACCGCATGCCCAACTGGTCGAGCTCCGCCCACCGTTCGTCCAGGGGGGCCGGGACCCCTCGCTGCCACCGCCCTCGTCGCCGGTGGCCCGACTGCCACTGCCGCCGTCCCGCCCGTCCCGTCCGCGCCCTCCGGCCCTGCCCCTGCCGCGGACCGGGTCCTCCCGCCGGGACCGGGGCCCGGTACGCCCCTGCTCAAGTCCGCACCGCTCAAGGGTCTGCCCACCCTCCAGGAGGCCCGCAAACGCGGGCTGCTCGGCGAGGGGGCGCAGGGTGTGAGCCCCCGTGCCTGGCCCGCGCCCTCGTGCACCACCCCGCCGCAGGGCTGGGGCTATCACGACTACCTCAAGCCGGGCGAGTGCCTGACCGAGGGGACGTACATCGCCGTGCACAGCGGCATCGGCCAGTGGTACGAGCTGTGGGTGCACGAGGGCGACCTCGTGCTGTACTTCCACGAGACGTTCGACGGCTACAAGGCTCTGTGGCAGACGGACACGAAGAGCTGGAACGCGTCCCTGTGGATGCAGCGGGACGGCAATGTCGTCCTCTACGACGGGCAGGGAAACCCCCGGTGGAGCCTCGGCACCCAGGGCTGCGGCGGCCAGGGCGCCTGGCTGCGGGTGCAGGCCGACTCCAACCTCGTGCTCTACAGCCGGAGTTGGACGCCGCTCTGGGCGCGGTTCGACGGTCAGGCCGGCCGCCCCTGCTGAACGCGGCGGCCCGGCACCGAAACCGGCCGCGGTCCGGAACGCGTTGTCCCACCGGTCCCTCGCCCACCGGCGCACCACCGCACGGTCCCGCCTGCCGGGCGGGGTACCGGACACGGCTCAGGCGCTCGGCACCGCCGTCGCCGCCTCCCTCGCCGTGACCGCGTCCGCAGGGTCCCAGCCCGCGCGTGGCACCGAGGCCAGCAACAGCCGGGTGTACGGGTGCTGCGGGGCGGCCAGCACCTCCGTGGTGGCCCCCTGCTCCACCACGGTGCCGCGGCGCATCACCAGCACCTCGTCCGTGAGGTGCTGGACGACCGCCAGATCATGGCTGACGAAGACCAGGGCGACCCCGGTGTCCCGGCGGATCTCGCCGAGCAGGGCGAGGATCTGCGCCTGGATCGAGACGTCCAGCGCGGCCACGGCCTCGTCGAGGACCAGCACCTCGGGGTCCACGGCCAGCGCCCGCGCGATGGCGAGGCGCTGACGCTGTCCGCCGGAGAGGCCGTGCGGCAGCGCCTGCGCCTCGCGGGCGCCGAGCCCCACCCGGTCGAGCAGCCCGTCCGCCAGGTCCTCCGGCCGGCCGTGCAGCCGCAGGGCCGTCGTCAGGCACCGGCGGGCGGTGAGGCGCGGGTCCAGCGAGAGGTACGGATCCTGGAAGACC
>NZ_JBSGZD010000083.1:0-28484 GCF_053610825.1 Streptomyces sp. NPDC054863
CCCGGTGCCCTTCGAGGCGCCGGGGGCACAGCCGTCTGCTCAGTACTGCCGCTGCGGCGGTACGTGCGCGGCCTCGGCCAGCGCCGGGGCCAGGTTCTCGCGGCGGATGCGCTGGTCCACGTACAGCAGCCCCGTCGCGAGCTGGGGGAAGAAGGTCACCACGATCTGGGTGATGAAGCTGCCCAACATGGTGACCAGCAGGTACGTGCCCACGGACGTCAGGGCCTGGAGAGCTGCGGCCTCGTTGCTGCCGGTGTAGCCGATGCTGGGGATCATCGAGAACATCCCGAGGAAGCTGAACGGGATCTGGATGAGCGAGCTCGCCACCATCGCCATCATCATGACCAGCAGGGCGATGCCGAAGATCCGCCACCACGCGCCCTTGACCAGCCGGGCCGAGCGGCGCAGCGCCCGCACGGGGCCCGCCGACTCGAAGACGGCGACGGACGGGGCCAGGCTGGACAGCACCCACAGCCAGATCGCGAGCGGGACGAGCAGCAGACCGCCCACGAGCCCGACCCCGGCCAGCACGTTCGCCAGTTCGCCGCCCCGGCGTTCCACCACCGAGATCATCAGGGCCACGTAGCCGGTCGTCAGCAGCCCCGTCACCAGGAGCCCGCCCAGCCAGGGCAGCAGCAGCGCACCGAGCACCGCGGGAAGCCTGCGGACGGCGCGGCTCCACACCGCACCGAAGGTGGTCGGCCGGCCGAGCACCGCCTCCTGGAGGACGGCGGGGGAAGCCGCCTGGGTCAGCGCCGTGGCGAGCAGCAGGCAGAGCATGCCGACGAGTCCCACCGCGCCGAAGGTCCAGGCGATGGTGAGGAGCGGGGTCGGGAGACGGCCTTCCTCGTGGGCGCGCAGGGCGCTCTCGATCGCCCGGAACTCGTCGGAGAGCCGGGAGACCGCGAGGGCCACGGCGCCGCCCGTGACCACGAGCGCCGCACCGTACGCCACCGCGGCGACGGCGACGAGCTGCTTCCAGTGGCGGCCGAACGCCGCGAAGGTGCCGTTCAGGATGTCGCTGACTCCGAGCGGGCGCAGCGGTATCACGCCCGGCTTCGGCGCCTCGGGAGGCGGCGCCCAGCCGCCGCCCCAGCCGGGGCCGGGGCCGGGCGGGCCGGGCGGAGGGCTTCCGTAGGGGCCGCCCGAGTAGTGCGTCACTGCGTGCTCCGTGGGTCGTGGGTGAGGGAGGGGGACGGCGGCCCACCGTATCCGGGTTCGTGCGAGGTGCGGAATGGTGGACGGGTGCGGGCCGCCGGGCGGGGCGGCGCCCTTCCGGGGAGGGGCTGCTGCGTCTCTGCGGCCGGGGGCCGCAGCGGCCTCGGCACAGGCGCTGCGGGAGGCGTGTCGTTCATGGCCGGTTCGTCCTAGGTTGTGGGCCAACAGCCGTACCGCTGAAGGGCGTTGTCATGACATCTCCGTCCGCTGCCCCGGTCGTCTCCCTCTCCGCGAGCCATCTTTCCGGCGCCGTCGGCGCCGTCGCCGATCCGACCGTCCAGGTCCTCGTCTCCCAGGCGGGGGCGGACCCCGCCGACCTGTCCGTGGTGGCGGTGGCCTCGTCCGACACCCGGATCGCGGGCGCGGGCGACGTCACCGTGCGGGGGCGCGGGGCCGAGCGGGAGGTGTCCGTGCGGGCGCGGGGGCGCGGCACCTGCGACCTGACGCTGCGCGTCATAGGGCTCGGCGGGGGCACGGCCACGACCGTCCTTCGCTACGCCGCCTCGGGACCCGTCCAGCACGCCGCCGACACCCGCTACTTCACCGGGGCCAGTGACGCTTCGGCCGCCCTCGACGTGGGCGGCGGGCATCTCGTACTCGCCGACGACGAGTCCAACACGCTGCGGCTCTACGCACGGGGAGCGTCCGGCGGACCGCTGCGCGCCTGGGACTTCGGGGCGCGGCTCGGCGCACGCGAAGAGATCGACATCGAGGGCGTGGCCCGGGCCGGGGACACCGACGCCGTCTACTGGCTGGGCTCCATGTCGAACAGCAAGGACGGGGAGCTCCGCCCGGACCGGTCGCTGCTCTTCCGCACGGCGGTACGGGGCGCGGGCTCCGCCGTCGAGCTGGTGCCGGCGGGTGCGTACCGCGGTCTGCGCTCCGACCTGATCGCCTGGGACGAGGCGCGCGGCGGCGAGTTCGGGTTCGCGGCCGGGGCGGCCGAGGGGCGGGTGTCGAAGCGGATCGACGGATTCTGCGCGGAGGGCTTCGAGTTCGCGCCGGGCAGCACCAGCGTGGCGTACATCGGGTTCCGGGCGCCGCTGGTGCCCCCGAAGAGGGGCGGCGAGGCGCTGCTCGTGCCCGTACTGAACGTGGACGACCTGATGGTGGAGAGTGAAGAGGCCGGTGGGCGGGCCGAGTTCGGGGAGCCGGTGCTGCTGGACCTGGACGGTCTCGGCATCCGCGACCTGCGCCGGAACTCCGCCGGCCAGTATCTGATCGTCGCCGGGTCCTGGGCGGCCGACGACGAGTCCGAGCCGTACGCGCTCTTCGCCTGGAACGGACGAGCGGGGCACGGGGCGGCCCGGCTGATGGACCTGCCGACCGGCGACCCGGGCGGCTGGGAGTGCGTCGTCGACGTGCCCGACCTCGAAGTGCCGGGCGCACGCGTGCAGTTGGTCGCCGACTGCGGGTCCGCCGACTGGTACGGGACCGGGGTGGCGGCCAAGGACCTGCGGGAGCCGGAGTGGAAGAAGGCGCGGGCGGTGACGTTCACCGTGACCGAGTAGCCTCCCGGGTCTCCGCGGCGGCCCGTGACGGACCCGTCGCTCCTCGTCGCACAGGGGCGTGCGTACGCTCGGGGCATGCCCTACGTTCTGCCGGCCGCGGCGATCGCGGCGGAGGTGGCCGGGACCACGGCCATGAAGTACAGCGACGGCTTCAGCAGGCTGTGGCCGTCGCTCGCCACCGTCGTCGGTTACCTGGTCGCCTTCGGGCTGCTGGCCCGGGCGCTGAAGTCGATGCCGGTGGGCACGGCCTACGCGATCTGGGCGGGGGTCGGCACGGCCGCCGTCGCCGTCATCGGGACGGTCTTCCTCGGCGAGTCGGCGAGCGCGGTCAAGCTGGCGGGGATCGTGCTGGTCATCGGGGGAGTGGTACTGCTCAATCTCGGCGGGGCGCACTGATCCTCCACGCCCGCAGGACGAGACCGGTTCGCCCGGGCGGGCCGCCGCCGGTTAGGTTTCCTGTCATGACCGATACGACTGTTTCCCGCACCACCGGCGCCGTTGCCGCCGGACTCGCCACCCTCGCCGCCGACGGCACCGTCCTCGACACCTGGTTCCCCGCCCCCGAGCTCGTCGCCGAGCCCGGCCCCGCAGGGACCGAGCGCCTCTCCGCCGAGCGCGCCGCCGAACTCCTCGGGTCCAGTGCGCCCAAGGCGATCGGCCCCGACGCCCGCCGCGGCGTCGAGGTCGTCGCCGTACGTACGGTCATCGCCTCGCTCGACGACAAGCCGCTGGACGCCCACGACGCCTACCTGCGTCTGCACCTGCTCTCGCACCGCCTCGTCCAGCCGCACGGCCAGAACCTGGACGGCCTCTTCGGGCTCCTCGCCAACGTCGCCTGGACCTCGCTCGGCCCGGTCGCCGTGGACTCGGTCGAAGAGGTGCGGCTCCACGCGCGCGCCGAGGGCCTGCACCTCCAGGTGACCTCGGTCGACAAGTTCCCGCGCATGACGGACTACGTCACCCCCAAGGGCGTCCGCATCGCCGACGCCGACCGGGTCCGCCTCGGCGCGCACCTCGCCGCCGGTACGACCGTCATGCACGAGGGCTTCGTCAACTTCAACGCCGGCACGCTCGGCACCTCCATGGTGGAGGGCCGCATCTCGGCCGGTGTCGTCGTCGGCGACGGCTCGGACATCGGCGGCGGCGCCTCGACCATGGGCACCCTGTCCGGCGGCGGCAACGTCCGCATCGTCATCGGCGAGCGCTGCCTGGTCGGCGCCGAGGCCGGTGTCGGCATCCCGCTCGGCGACGAGTGCGTCGTCGAGGCGGGTCTCTACGTCACCGCCGGTACGCGCGTCACGATGCCCGACGGGCAGATCGTCAAGGCCCGCGAACTGTCCGGCGCCTCGAACATCCTCTTCCGCCGCAACTCGGTGTCCGGCGCCGTCGAGGCCCGCCCGAACAACGCGGTGTGGGGCGGCCTCAACGAGGTGCTGCACAGCCACAACTAGTCGCAGCAGGGCGGGAGTTGCCCGGTCCTCGGGCCGGTTCGGTCAGTGGGTGCCGAAGCGGGCGATGGGGCCGAGCAGCTCCCGCTGCGTACCCGGCGCATCTCGGCGCGGTACATGTCGTGCGTGTCGCGGAAGTCGGTCGGGGTCGGGCCGGTGCGTCCGGTCGGCCAGAACTCGTCCGAATCGGCCATGGTCACATCCAGGATGAATGCGGTGATTCATGCTGGTTTTGTGTGGTGTGGGACGGGGCGGGGTCGGTGGCTCTCCGTGACCTTTGAGTCGTACGAACGGTTGAGCCGATCATGAATCAACCGATCATGCGCACGGCCTTGACCGCCGCCGCTCTCGCCGCCGTCCTCCCGGTACTACTCGCCGCCGGTGCCGCGTCCGCCGACGAGTACCACGAGAACTCGCACAACGCTCCGCGCGTCGCGCTCGTGAACACAGGGCAGATCGACGATCCCCTCGAAGACGTGCTGGAGCACGCGGCGGTCCTCGGTCGGACGTACGTCGTGGAGGGCGCCGACGCCCCAGGTCACTCCTGACCCATCAGCTCCCCGTATGCCGCCAGCAGCCCGTCGGCCACCTCCGTGGCGGCGGGCTGCAGCGGTTCCCTGACCGGTCCTGCGGGCAGGCCGAGCGCGCCGAGCAGCGCCTTCGCGGTGACCGTGCCGGGCAGCCCGGACGCCATCATCAGCTCGACGAGGGGGAGGGTGCGCCGGTGGTGGCGGGTCGCCTCCGCCACGTCGCCCCGGTCGTACGCGTCGAGGGCGGCCCTCAGTGCCCGCGGGGCGACGTTCGCGACCGTGCTGACGAAGCCGGTGCCGCCGACCGCGCGCAGCGGCAGGTTCATCTCCTCGCTGCCCGAGTAGTACGCGAGGCCGCCGCGGGCGATCACCTTGGCGCTGCCGAGCAGGTCGTACGCACAGTCCTTGACCGCGGTGATGCGCGGGTGCTCCGCGAGTCTCAGCATGGTGTCCGGCTCGATGCGGACGCCGGTGCGGCCCGGGATGTCGTACAGCATGACGGGGATGCCGACCGCGTCCGCGACCCGCCGGAAGTGCGCCTCGATCGCGGCCTGGGGTGGCCGGCTGTAGTACGGGGTCACCACCAACAGGCCGTCGGCGCCCGCGAGTTCGGCCTCCCTGGCCAGCTGTACGGTGTGGGCGGTGTGCGCGCTGCCGACGCCGGTGAGGACCGGGACGCCGGGGCCGACCGCCTCCCGCACGGCGCGCAGGAGTGCGGACTTCTCGGCGTCGGACGTGGTCGGGGACTCCCCGGTGGTGCCGTTCAGGACGAGCCCTTCGCAGCCGCCGGACGAGATCAGGTGGTCGGCGAGCTTCTGGGCGCCGGACAGGTCGATGGCGTCGCCGGTGGGCGAGAAGGGAGTGATCATCGCGCAGAGGGCGCGGCCGAACGGGGCGGCGGCAGAAGTCATGTGCGCAGTCTCGGGCGCGTGCACCGTGCAGGTCCACTTAGAACTTCTCCGCTCGAAGGGTAAGCAGAGTTAAAGGATGGTGGGTGGTCTGGCATGATCCCCGCAGGGGAGGCGCGGGAACGGTCCGCGCGGGGTGACCGGGGCGAGGGGTACAGCGGCGTGAAGGCGATACGTACGAAGGCTGCGCTGCTGGGTGCAGTGGCCGGGGTGATGCTGCTGACCGGTTGCGACGGGTTCCTGGTCCCTGCGGGCGAGGGCGAGCCTCGGACGACGCCGACGCCGACGCCGACGCCGACGGTGACGAAGGCGGCTCCCGGGCCGTCCGGCATCGAGGTCGTGCCCGGCCCGAGGCCGCCGGCGACGCCGGCCGGGCCGCCCTCCGCTGCCTACACCCCGCCCGTCTGTCCCTACGGCGTCAAGGCGGAGACCGGGCCGATCAACGCCGCCATGGGGGCGCGTGCCACCACGATCACGCTCACGAACTGCGGCTCGAAGCCGTACACGGCCCACGGGCACCCCTCGATCCAGATCCTGGACGAGGACAAGAAGCCGTTCGCGCTGACCGTTCGGCTCAGGCCGAGCCGCAAACAGAGCATCACGCTCCAGCCCGGCGAGTCCACCACCGCCTCGCTCTCCTGGCGGATGAACAACGGAATCGGAATGTTCCTCAAGATCGAGCCGAACCCGCGCCACGACAGCATGACGGTGCCGCTGGACAGGGCGGACGTCTCCGACGGGGACACGATCGAACTGGGCATGTGGGGCGAGAAGCCGGAGTCCTGAGCGGCTGTTGACCTCAAGCGTGGTTGACGTTTCAGGATGGCTGCGTAGCGCGCCGGACAGCCGGAGTGCACGGAGCGAGGAGAACCTCATGCACAAGACCGTGGCCAACAGCCGCCCGGAGCTGACCCGTTCGGGCGTCGGGGTCGTCAAGGTCAGTACCTGGGACGTCGGTTCGCCGGAGGGGCAGGCGGCGGCCGTCGCCGCCGTCGAGAAGGCCTGGCTGTCCCGGGACTGGCCCGAGCGGGGGCCGCTGTCCTACAGCGTGTACGCCGGTGAGGACGGGCGGACGCTGCTGCACTACAGCCAGTGGGCGGACGAGGACGTGTACCGGGCCTTCTTCGCCTCCGGGCGGGACGAGCGGAACGCCGAGATCGACGCGGCCGTGCCCGGGATCCGGCGGCTCGGACTGCACTCGTACGAGCTGTACCGCAGCCACGTCACCGAGGGCGACGACCGGCTGCCGGGGTGCATCGCGCTGATCGAGGTGGACTTCGACGGGGCGGACCGGGCGCGGGCGAGGGAGTGGGTGGACGCCGTGTTCGACGCCCTCGACGGTCCGCGGGGGGAGAGCGACGGCGGGATCTCCGCCCACTTCCACGTGAGTACCGACGGGGCCCGCGCCCTCAACTACGCCGAGTGGGTCGACGCCGCCTCGCACCTCGCCATGATGAACGCCCCGAAGGACCCGGGCGGCGAGCTGCCCGCCGAGTGGCAGCGCGTCCACGCCTTCCCGGGCCTGGCGGGCAGCCTGGTGCGGCGCTTCACGCCCGCGCTGAGCCTGAGCGCGGGCGCGTAGCGCCGGGTCCCGTACTACGGGCGGAAGCGGAGCACCTGCGGGTCGTGGTCGCTGTTCTGGTCGGCGAACTCGGCGTTGATGTGCACGCTGTCGTAACCGAAGTCGCGGATCGAAGGGCTGGTCAGGATCTGGTCCAGGACCTGGGCGTTGCCCTGGAAGACGTACGAGTAACGCTCCGGGCGGGGCAGGGACTTGACGGCCGCGTTCAGTGCGCCGCCCGCCGTCAGGGCCTTCGTCGTCGCCGAGAACTCGAAGTCGTTGATGTCTCCGAGGACCAGGACCTTCGCCCGGCGGTCGGCCTTCAGGGCGTCCTTCACGAAGGCGTTGACCGTCTGCGCCTGCTGGAGGCGGCGGGTCTCCGACGAGCGGACCGGTGGCTGGTGGTGCGAGGTCAGGGCCTCGTCGCCGCCCTTGGAGCCGAAGTGGTTGGCGATGAGGATGACCGGCTCGCCACGGAAGCGGAACTCGGCGGCGAGGGGCTTGCGGCTGTTCTCCCAGGCCGTGTTGGCGGGGTCGATGCGGCCGGGGGAGAGCGTCAGGGCGGCGTGGCCCTTGTCGCGCACGACGGCGGTGGCGGTGCCGGCGTCGCCGCCCGCGCGGTGGGTGAAGGAGACGCGGGCCGGGTTGTAGAGGAAGACCTGGCGGATGTTGCCGCCGGGCTCGCCGCCGTCCTTGTTGTTCTCCGGGTCGATGGAGGTCCAGGAGTAGGCGGGGCCGCCCGCGGCGGCGATCGCGTCCGTGAACTTCTTCACCGTCTGGCCCGCGGCGACCGTGCCGTCGTTCTTCGCGCCGTTGTCGTCCTGGATCTCCTCCAGGGCGAGGATGTCGGGCGAGGCGAGGTTGTCGACGACGGCCTTGGCGAGGGCGTCGAACTTCTCCTGCGGGTCGGTCGGGTCGAGGTTCTCCACGTTGTACGTGGCCACGGCCAGCTCGCCGCGCCCCTGCTTGCGGGTCTTCTCGCGCTTCAGACCGCGGTCGGTGACCGTGCCGAGGGTGCGGGCGGTCAGCGTGTAGCCGCCGTACTGGTTGAAGTCGAGCGGTCCCTCGGCGCCGCCGTTCAGCACGTCACCGACGTTCGCCTTCGGGAACGGCTGCTGGGCGAGCGGGGCCAGCTGCTGGATCTGGATGCGGCCGGTGTTCTGGGAGGTGTACGAGCCGTAGACCGTGCCGCCGCGCCGGTTGTCGTTCTCGTGCGGCTTGACCGTCACCCACAGCTCGGCGTGCGCGTCGGTCGCGCCGACCACCCGGGAGGTGCCGACGCGGACGTTGGTGCCTTCCAGGGACTCGTAGTAGTCGAGGGCGTAGCGGCGGGGTTCGAGGGGGAGCGCGTTGATGCTGCCGTCGGCGGCCGGGTCGCCCTCGGGGGCGTAACGGGAGGGCACCGTACGGGCGGAGACGACGACCGGGGCGGGTATCGCGTTGCCGGAGGAGAGGACCGTCACCGTCGGCTTGGAGAGCTGGGTGAGGGACTGGTTGCCGGACTTCAGGCCGCCGGGGACGTACTCGGTGACCGTGCCGGAGACCCGGACGGCGTCGCCGGCCGCCACGGTCGGGTTCGTACCGGTGAAGACGAAGACGCCCTCGCTGGTGGCGGGGTTGCCGTCACCCTTCGCGTCCTGGATCCAGAAGCCCTTCGAGCCGTACGTACGGACACCGGTGACGACGCCCTCGACGTCCGTGACCTGCTTGCCCGCGAGCGGGGAGACGCGGGTGGTGCCCTGGATGTCGTGGATGCGGACCGGACCGTCCGCGGCGGTGTCGGCGGCGGTGGCCGACGCGGCACCGGCCAGCAGGCCGGCGGCGAGTGCGGTGGTGAGGAGGGTGGCGACCGCGGTGGTTCTCGGCAGGCCGGTCATCGGCACAGAGCGGCGGGACGTCATCAGAGGACTCCGGGAGTGAGGGCTGCTGGACGGCTTCACAGCCGTGTAGCGAAACAGTTCTACGCGCGTCAATCTCTTGCTTGGGCACGGGTGTTGTCAAGGTTCGGCGGATGAGCGGCCGGTGCACGAAACCTGACGGGTACATGAACCCCATGGGATCGGTGCAAATACGTCTACGCTGGGGGCCGCTCAATCGATCTGCCCCCTGGCATGTGCCCCGAGGAGAACCCCCAGATGTCCGAAGACCGTCCCACCCTGCCGCCGGTGCGGCTGCACTCGGACGCGGAGCTGGCGCGGGACGCGCTGGCCGCACCGCTGTTCGCCCGGGCCGTCAAGCTCGCCCGCTGGGCCTCGCCCGTCACCCGGGTCGGCGCGGGCGGCGAGCTCGTGGAGGAGCAACTGCCGCTCGCCGCGGCCGAGCTGGGCCTCGGTCCGACGGACGGGGTGCAGGACGCGGCGGACGCGGACGACGCGGCGGCGTACGCGAGCGAGGCGTGGCGCACTGCGGTCGACACCGGGCTGGTCGACGTGACGGACCCCGAGGACCCCGAGGCACAGGACGCCCACGGCACGGCCGCGCCGGGCGAGGCGCTCGCCGTCCTCGCGGGCGGCAGTCCGCAGGACGTGCTCGGGCTGTGGCTGGAGGCCTTCGAGACGGCCTTCGCGGACGCCACCGCGCCCGTGCTCGACGACCTCGGCGCGCTCCTCGGCGAGGACGGCGAGATCGACTTCGGGGCGCTGGACTGGGACCCGCAGCAGGAGGCGGAGTTCCTGGAGGGCGTACTCGGCAACCTGTACCTGCTGAGCGTCGCCGACGGCGGCCCCGGCGACGGCATGGTGCCGCTGCCCGCGCTGGCCGCTTCGATGATCGTCCCCGACGACATGGGCGAGCCGACGGACGACGTGCTGGAGCAGGTGTCGGACGCGATGATGCGCCTCGACGACCAGTTCAGGGTGCTGGAGCCGATCGGTCTCGTGGAGTACACGCCGGTGGACGAGGCGCTGATGGCGGAGGAGCCGGCGGACGGCGCGGGCCCGGAGGAGCTGGACGAGGAGGACGTCTCCCGGTACGGGATGGTGCGGCTGACCCCGCTCGGGCTGTACGGCGTACGGGCCCGGATGCTGGAGGCCGGTGTCGACGCGCCGGCGGTCGGCGACCTCGCGGACAAGGGGGCGGACGTCCTCCTCGACGGCATCGCGTACTTCCCCGAACTGGCGGGCCGCGCGGAGACCGAGCAGTGGCTCTCGCGCCGCGAACCGGCCGACGCGGCAAGGGAGTTGCTCGCTGCCGCCCGGGGCACCGACCCGGGTGCACCGCTGCGCAGGCTGCGCTGCCAGCAGGGTCTCTCCCTGGTGGGGGACACGGCGGAGCCGTCCGTACGGGCGGTGCTGGACGACCCCGAGCTGGGCGGGCTGGCGAGGGTGTGGCTCGCCGAGCGGGGCGCGGCCCAGGTGCCGGCGCCGCCGGAGGAGATGGTCTTCTGGCTGGCCGTCGACACGATCGCGGCCCAGTTGGACGCGGCGGGGGAGACGCCGGAGCTGGAGGAACTGGTGGTGGGCCTGGTCGGGCAGCACACCGGCTTCCTCGACTCGGCGTGGCGGGTCGAACACCCGGCCACGGCGGCGGTGCTGGAGGCGATGGGGCGGCTGCACCCCGAGAAGAAGGTGGCGAAGGAGGCCAAGAAGGCCGCGTTCAAGGCGCGGTCGCGGTCGGGGGCCTGAGTACGACGCGCGAAGCTACGAGTGCGCCGGGCACGGCGAGCACAGCCGTTGGGACGAGCGCGCCGGGCGCGGCAGGCGGGACGGGTGCGGCGCACGCGGCTGGTCGGGCGGGTGCGGCGTATGAAGTGGGCGCGCGGGCCGCTGTAAGCACCGCCATTTCCGGACACCGGGCTCCACCCCCACGGGGGTGGGGCCCGGTTCTGTCTGTCCGGGGAACAGGGAACATGCTGGTGGCATATGGCAGGGTCCGGGATTTCGGCAGGTCGGAGCAACCCGCGCGCAGGGGGCGCACGTTGGCCGGTTCGCGCCCCCTCCGGATGGGTATCGGATGGGTGCCGCAGGGTGTGGCGTACCTCCGAGGGCTGTGCGCCGGCCGAGAGGCAGTGTCCGATGACGACAACGGCTCCGGCCCACGGCCCGCCGCGGGCCCGATGACGGTTTCCTTCCACGGCCCGGCCGTCCGACGGCCGGGGGCTCCGGCGGGAAACGCTCTCCCCGTGCTCCTTGGCACCCTGCTCTTCTCCTCGTACGCGCGGGCCCGCGCGACCCCGCGTACCTGTGTTGTTCCACGGACCTTGAGAGGGACCCCTTATGACGCCCACCACCACGGAAATCGCGGCTCCCTCAGGCTTCGACGAGGAACAGGTACCGCTCTACTACTCGCGCAAGACGGCCGACATTCTGCACAAATACGGGCCAGGCCCCCGTACGCACTTCCACATAGGCATGTTCGGCAGCGGGGAACACCCCCAGACGACGGTCAGCCAGCGCGTCCTCAAGCAGCGCATCCGGGACTCGCAGGAGGCCGTCCTGGCGCACGCGGCGAAGTCGTGGGGCGTGCTGGGAGCGCCGCCCCTGACGATGCTCGACGTCGGCTGCGGCCTCGGCGGCGGCTCGCTGTACTGGGCGCAGGAGCACGGAGCGCGGGTCACCGCTCTGACGGTGACCGGTGAACACATACCGGTGATAAACGACTTCGTGCGCCAAGCGGGCGCACAGAAGCAGGTGACCGCGGTCCAGGGCGACGTGCACGCCTGGGAGGAAGAAGGGCTCTACGACGCGGCCGTCGCGATCGAGAGCTCCGGATACATGGACCGGGAGCGGATGTTCTCCGTGGTGGCCCGGGCATTACGGCCCGGTGGCTGGTTCGGCATCCAGGAGCACTTCCTGTGCCGGCCCGAATGGACCGACTTCATCGACGGCTACTACAAGACCCGGCTCGGCTGCCTGACCGAGTACATCGCGGCGGCCCGCGCGGCGGGCTTCGAGCTGGAGGCCGACGAGGACATCACCGACCGGGTCGCGGAGTTCTGGGTGCAGTCGATGGCCTGGACGACCGCGGAACTCGACGGCCTGGACCAGGGGGGCAGCTCGCCGATCGGCCGCAGGCGGCTGGTCGAGTCCGCGCTCACGCACGGCAAGTTCTTCCGGGTGTGGCGCGACCACGCCCTGGAGACACGGCTGTTGATCTTCCGGCTGGGCGAGGGGAAGCGCGGATGAGCCGGACGGCGAGCGACTTCCGCGCCCCGTGCTCCGCGCTGGGGAGCCGACTGCCGGACTTCTACTGTCCGGTCGGGGACGCCGGGGTGCACCCCGCGGCCGAGGCACTCGGCGTACGCGCCCTGGCCTGGGCCGACCGGTACGGGCTCTATCCCGACGCCACCGAACGGGCCTGGGCGCGGGCCATCCACAACCCCGACTTCGTCGGACGGATCATTCCGTACGGCGACGAGGAAACGCTTCTGCTCTTCATGGAGTGGAACTACTGGGCCTGGGCCGTGGACGACTGGCAGGACTCGGGCACCGCGGCCGGACGCACCGCGGTCGTCGTCGACCACGGCCAGCGGGTGCTCCGCACGCTGGAGGCACCCGGCTCCGCGATGCTGCCACCGGGAGCGCTCTCCGCCGCGCTGGACGACCTGGTGGCCCGCACCCGCGCCCGGTTCACCCCCGCCCAGCTGTGGCGGCTGTGCGCCGGGACCCGCGACTGGCTGTCCGGGGTGGCCTGGCAGACCGCGAACACCGAGCGCGGCCGGATGCCGACGCTCAACGACTTCGTGGCCGTACGGGTCTCGGTGAACGGCACCCGCTTCTCCCTCGCCTTCAGCGAGGTGGCCAACGGGATACGGCTGCCGCCCGACCTCCACTGCTCGCCCGCGGTGCAGGCGCTGACCGAGGCCGCCGGGTTCATCGTGAGCAGCGACAACGACCTCTTCTCGTACGCCATGGACGATCACCTGGACCCGCCCGCCCAGAACCTGGTCAACGTGCTCGCCCACCAGGAGGGCTGCTCGGCCGCGGACGCGCTGCCTGCCGCGGTCGCGCTGCGGGACCGGGCGATGACGTACTTCGTGACGCTGGGCGAGAGGCTCGCCGCCCGCAGCGGCGACCCCGAACTCCGGCGCCACATCGATGCGTTGGGCCACTACGTGTCCGGCTGCATCCGCTGGATGAGCGCGGCCCCCCGCTATGCCAGCCCCCGCAACCGGCACCCGCTGCCGGTCGACGGCGCGTCGTACGACATCACCGTCACCGACCGCCCGGCCGCCGCCGGGGACGGCGTGCGGATCCCGGCGGTGCCTGCACTGGACTGGTGGTGGGCGCAGTTGGACGGCTGAGCGCGGGCGGCCGAAGGTGCGGCTGTGCGTGCGGACGGACGGGCCCGGGGCGGCGCTCGCCCCGGGCCCGCCCGCGTGTTCAGCGCTGCGACGCGGTCACCCCTTGTACAGCGTCGTGTGGTTGAACGTCGACGACGCGCCGTCGAATCCGTACGTACCCCGGTAGGACGGCGGGTTCTGGAACTGGCCGACGATCGTGATCGTGTTCGCACACGACCCCTGGCCCGCCCGCTTCGCGTCCAGCCTCAGCTGGTTGCCTATCGAGCCGCCCGTGATGTCCCACGGGGCGCCGCAGATGCCGGCCGTGATGCGCCCGCCCGTGATCGTGAAGGGCGAGGTGTTCGGGTTGAAGCGGATCTCCATCTCGAACGTGGTCGCCCCGTTGTTGAGCTGGAGCTTCGCGGTCACCGCTACGGCCTCCGCGGACACGTCCTGGAGTGCGGCGAACGCCTCCTCGCGGGTCTTGACCTCAGCACCCTGCGGGTTGAGGTGGCGGTGTTCCGTACGGCGCGGCTTCTCCTGGGACGACTTGCGTGACTGGGTGGTCATGGTGGACCTTCCTTCCGCCGGAGCCGGAGCCGTCAGGCCAGCAGCTCGGCGATCTCGACGCGCAGCAGCGCGCGGACGTGCTCGATGTGGTTGACCACGGTGACGACCTGGGAGCCGGCGAAGAGCAGGCCGACCGCGACGTTGTCCAGCGAGGTGACCAGGGAACCGGAGTCGCCGCCCGCCGAGATGTTCGTCGTGAGGATCTGGTCCTTGAAGCGGGCGGTGCCCGCAGTGCCGTAGTTCACGTCGATGGTCGCGTTGGTGGCGATGACCCGGCCGAAGCTGATGTTGGTGGTCCGGCCGCTCTTCTTCACCCGGTCGCCGACAGCGATGTTGGTCCGCCGCCGCCATGCCCGCGGTGCGCCGCTGAAGTACTGCTCGCGCGTCGCGTCCTGGAAGTCGACGGCGCCCAGCGCGGCGTCGACGATGTTGTTGTGCCGCTCCAGCGGGATCTGCGGGGCGAACTGGATGGGGATGAACCGGTCCAGCGTGGCGATCTTGTCCGCCGGGTCCTGGCCGCCGTCGAAGACGCCCGGCTGGAGGATGTTGCTGCCCGCCGGGGCCCTGTTGGAGTCGGCCAGCACGTGGTTGTTGCTCAGGATGTAGAACTTCGCCGGCGTACCGAGGCCCGCTGCGGGCGGGTCGGTGGTCGCGCCGGGCAGGAAGTCGTACACCACGCTGCCGAGCGTGCCTGCCGTCACCCGTACGTTGCCGACGGAGAAGCCGGACGGGCAGGGGCGCATCCGGCGCTTGAGCAGCTGCGGCTCGAACGCGCCGAGCCCGCTCAGCTCTTCCAGCAGCGGCTGCGACAGCGTCCCCGACTGCTCGCTCACGCTGCCGTCGGAGCGGTACTGGTCCTGGTCCTGACCGAGCGACCCGCGCCGCTGCGGACGCATCTGCCGCTGCGCCGACACCTGGCCGACCGCGACCACGTCGGTCGGGGTGCCGTCGTGCATCTGCCGCGGTACGACATCCCGCTCGGGCAGCATCGACTCGGGAACCTTCTGGTTCACGAAGACGAGCAGCGCGGGTTCGCCGGTCGGCTGTCCGTCGACCCACTTCACGCCGTGGCCGAAGCCGACCACGTTCGTGAGGGGGCCCTGAGGGTGCAGGAAGTCGGACATCGCCTGCTGGCGGGAGCTGTCACTGACCTGACCGCCGGTGGGTCCTCGCATCATCTCGGGCTGGCTCACGCCAGACCACCTCTTCCCCGGTACGTGTAGGGGTGCACGGAGGTACGCGGGTGCCGGGTGTCGGAGGCTCGGCGGCCTTCGTCAGAGGTCGCCGTCCTGGGACTCGACGTCGCCGATCGCCAGTACGCGAACCGGCACGCCTTCGAGTTCCCCGGGCACCACGTCTTCGGAGCGGAGTCGGTCGCGGGGCACGGTGCGGGTCACGAAGACGATGATGACGTCCTCGCCCGAGTACTCGTCCCTGCCGGTGCCGACTCCGGTCACATTGGCCAGCTGGAGCAGCCGGCTCTCATGGAGGTCGCGGGCCTGCCTGGCATCCACATGGCTCGCCCCCTCGCAGTCGCTGTGCGTCCTTTCCGGCGGGGTTCCCCCGAACCGCGGCCGGTAGGGCAAGTTCTATTGCTGTCGTCACCAGGGGTCAAGGCATTCCACATGAAATCTTGGGAATCCAGGTGATCTGACCGAGTTGACCTTCTTCTGTGCCGTGTGACCTCAAGTACGCAGGCGCGAAGCCCCGTTGAGGTCCAGCACCGTCCCCGACGCCTTTCCTGTGCAGGGGGTGAGGCGCGAGCCGGTTCACGCCCGGTTCACGGCCTGCACCGTCCGCCTGTCCAGCCGTGCGTACCAGCCCGTCGTGTCCGCCGTCAGGTCGGTGATCGTGCCGGTCGTGCCCCAGGTGCGGATGTGGCTGCCGCCGGCGAGGCCGAGTGCCGTGCAGGTGCTGCCCGCCGCCGCGTACAGCGTGCCGCCCGCGACGACCGGCGGGCGCTGACCGGCCCCGCCGCCCTCGACGGTCCTGCGCCAGCGCTGCTTTCCGTCGGCGAGGCCGAGTGCCTGCACGGTGGTCCGGTCCGGCCGGTGGAACGTGACGTTCCCGTCGACCGGCGGCGCGTGTCCCGTGCCGCCGGGCAGAGGCCGCCAGCTGCCCTCCAGGGCCGTGGTGGCGACCTGCCAGCGGACCTGCCCGTCGGCCGGGTCGAAGCCGGTCAACCTGCCGGCGGCGTGCGCCAGTCCGGTTCCGGCCGCGTACGACAGGGCGCTCGCCCCGGCTCCGGGCTTCAGCCCGAGTGAGGGCGCCGCGAGCCGCTTCCCCGTACGGACGTCGAGGACGAGCAGCACGCCGGACGTGGTGAGGAGGTGGAAGCGGCGGCCGTCGGTGCCGGTGGCGACGACGGGTTCCGCCAACTGTCCGTACCGCCAGCGGGTGGCGCCGTCGGCCACGTCGACGCAGGTCACCGGGTTCAGCGCCGGATCGGGGGCGACCAGCAGCAACGAGCGGCCCGCGAGGACGGGGAGCTGCCACCGGGCGGTCTCCTTGCGCTGCCAGGAAGGGCCGCCGAGCTTGCTGTCGCTACTGCTGTACGACACCAGGTGCGGCCCGGGACCGGAGCCGGCACCGGCCGCAGTGACGCCGAGGAACCACTCGGGGGCGATCGGTACGAGGCCCTCGACGTCCCCGTCCACGGCTTTCCCGTCGGCCAGGCGGACTCCCGGCACTCCGGCGTCGGGGGCGACCAGGGTGTCGTCGACGATGCCCCACCGCTGCGGGACGCCCTTGCCGGCCACGAAGGACCACCGCCTCGACCCGTCCGCGGTGTCGAGTGCGTGGACGGCGCCGCCGGTCGTGCCGAAGCCGTCCGACCCGTGGGCGAGGAGCATTCCGCCGTGTCCGGCGGTCGGCAGGATGGCGTCGACCGTGCCGGTTCCGGCGGTGCGGGACCAGCGGACGGCACCCGCTGCGGCCGTCCCCTTCGTCAACTCCCAGTCGAGTGCGGGGGGTTCGTCGGGCTTCCGGGCCGGAGCGCGGGCTCCGGCCCAGATCAGCAGGCCGAGGACGCCGCCGCCCGCGACGGTCAGCAGGCTGCGCCGTGCGAGGTCCTGACGGCGGGTGGGGCGAGTGGAGCGGGAGGCGGCGGGCAGGGCGGGTTTCCGGTCGACGGGTGAGGGTGTGCGCCGCTGCTGCCGGGCGGCGCGCTCGGCGGAGTCGTTCAGGGGCGGGGGAGAGGAGGGCCAGGGCTTCCGGACGGGGGCGGGGGCTGTGGATTCGGTGCGAGCAGTGTCGGGGCCGGGGGTCGTCGCCGAAGCTCCTTCCGGTACGGGCGGGGCCTGGTCCGACCGCAGGACCAGTTCCCCGACCGCCCCCTCCCGCCACCACAGCGGCGTCCCCGACTCCCGCAGCGCGCCCAGGACTTCGCGTACCTCCGGGCGTTCCGGCGGGGACTTGGCCAGGCAGCGGGCAACCAAGTCCCGTACCTCCCACGGGACTTCATCGAGGTCCGGCCCTTCGTGCACCGCGCGGTACAGCATCACCGGCACACTGCCCCGGCCGAACGGGTTCTCGCCGGTCGACGCGAACGCCAGCACCGCGCCCAGCGCGAACACGTCCGCCGCGGACGTGATCTCCGCGCCCTCCTCGATCTGTTCCGGCGCGATGAAGCCCGGCGTGCCGATGATGTCGTCCGCCGCCGTCAGTGCCGAGAGAGCGGCGGCGGAGTGCGTCGACTCCGTCAGCCGGGCGATGCCGAAGTCGATGACACGGGGGCCGTCCGCCGTGACCAGTACGTTCGACGGCTTGAGGTCGCGGTGCACGATGCCCGCCGCGTGGATGCCTGCCAGAGCTTCCGCCAGGGCCGCGCCCAGGGCACGTACCGCCGCCACGGGCAGCGGACCGCACTCCGCGACCGTACGGCGCAGCGTCACGCCCGGCAGGAACGCGGTCGCCAGCCACGGCACCGCCGCGTCCGGGTCGGCGTCCAGGACGGCCGCCGTGTACGCCCCGGTGACCGCACGGGCCGCCGCCGCCTCGCGCCGGAACCGCTCCCGGTAGTGCGGCTCGGCCGCCAGGTGCGCGTGCACCGTCTTCACCGCGACGAGCCGGCCCCCGGCGGTGCGCCCCACGTACACCTGGCCCATGCCGCCCGCGCCGAGCCGGCCGAGGAGCCGGACGGAGCCGAGGCGGTCGGGGTCCTCGGGGAGGAGCGGGGCGTTCACGCGCCCGGCCCGGTGCATCCGGTGCATCCGGTGCATCCGGTGGGCCCGGTGGGCCCGGTGGGCCCGGTGAATCCGTGGGGCCCGGTGCATCCGGTGGGTCCGGCGGCAGGTCTGCCGGATCCACCGGCCTCGGCAGGTCCGCCGGAGGATCCGGTCACGACCCCGCCGGCCCGCGGAGCGTCAGCAGCGTGCGGTCCACGCACAGGTGGACCCGCCCGCCGCCCGCAGCCGCCACCACCTTGCTCATCCGGTCCACCGGCATCGCCCACACCAGTTCGCCCGTCTCCGCCTTCAGCGCGTGCAGACCCCAACCGTCCGAGCGCTGACCCGGCTTAGGGGCCACCGAGGGGTCCGAGCCCGAGGCGTACACGAGGCCGTCGGCCACCAGCGGCGGCGCCTCGTCATCGTCGTCGATGCGGCGGACGTCCGCCCGCGCCCAGCGCTCGTGGCCGGTCGCCGCGTCCAGGGCGCGCAGATCGCCGTTGGTGCCGGTGTGCACCAGACCAGCCGTCGCGGCCGGAGTGACCGTCGCCTCGTCGCCCGCCGCCCGGGACCACCGCCGCTTCCCCGTCGCCAGGTCCACCGCCTCCACGGCGGACCGCCCCGGATAGTGCCGGATCCCCGACGCACCCGGGTGCGCCTCCGGACGGGCCGAGCCGCCCTCGATCTCCCGCTCCACCGTGCCGTCCCGCTCCCGCAGCACCACCAGCGGGCCGTCCGCCGGCTCGCGCAGCGACACCGGACGGTCGGAGGTGGCGACGGCGAGCCTGCCGCCGGACTGGTGGACGGCGGGGACCCCCGTCACCGTCCCCGCCCGGTGCCAGAGCGGTCTGCCGTCCCGCGCCCCGAACCCGTACGCCCGCCAGCGGTTGCCCTTCGTCGCGCGCTGCTCCCACAGGGTGCTCGCCGTCGCGTGCGTGACCAGGCAGACGACGGCCGGCGAGACGCCGAGACGGGCGGACGGGCCCTCGGTCTCGCGGGCCGGAGGGTTGAGGCCGCCCGGGCGGAACCGGTTCAGGACCGGAGCCCCGGTCGACCAGAGGCGCCTTCCGGACGCCGCGTCCAGCGCGACGATCTCGGGCTCCTTCATCGGCAGTCGCAGCACGAACACCGTGTCCCCCTGCGGCCGTACGCTGCCCAGATTCCCGCCCTCGGTCTCGTACCGCCACCGGACGTCGCCGGTCGCCGCGTCCAGCCGCATCAGGGTCCGGTCCGTCCGGACGTACAGGGCGTCGCCGTGCAGCAGGAGCTCTCCGCCGTAGCCCAGGCCGGTACCGAGGTCGCGGGACCAGACCGTGCTGCCCCTGCGCCAACTCCGCCTCGGCGCACCGGCCTTGGCGTCCGCAGGTGTCTTCACGCTCTCGTCGAGCAGCAGGACGGCCGCCGTCGTCGAACCCGATACCGCCGTCACCGCCGCCCCCGCCCAGGCCAGAAACCGGCGGCGGCGCGGCGCGGGCTTCGGCGCCGGTACGTCCGCCACGCCCGCCGCATCCCCGGCGTCCTTCCCGGCATCCTCGACGTCCCTGGGTGCGCGCGGCGCCCGGAACGCCTCCGGGATCTCGTCCTCCCACTCCGGCTCCGCCGCGACGAGTTCGGCCATCGCCTCCTCGTGCTCCCGGACCGCCCCGGCGATCGGTTCCCCCTCCCACCACGGTACGGAGCCCGCCCGCCCGGCACACCAGTCGAGTACCTCCGGGACGGACGGCCGGTCCGCCGGAGCCATGGCGAGGCAGCGCCGCAGGAAGCCGAGCCACTCCTCGTCCGGCACGCCCAGCAGGTCGGGCGGCTCGTGCAGGGTGCGGTGCAGGACCTGCGGGGCGGTCCCCGAACCGTACGGATTGCGGCCCGTGCTCGACAGCGCGAGCAGCGACCCGAGCGCGAACACGTCGGCGGGCGGCCCCACTTCGCCGCCCCTCTCGCCCGTCAGCTGCTCCGGTGCGATGAAGCCGAGGGTGCCGACCAGCTCGCCGGTGCCGGTCAGCGGTTCGCCCGACCCGTGGGCGGCGTCCTTCGCGATGCCGAAGTCGAGGATCTTCGGCCCGTCCCGGGTGATGACGACATTGGCGGGTTTGAGGTCCCGGTGCACGAGGCCCGCGGCATGCACCGCCGCGAGGGCCTCGGCGAGCGCGGCGCCGAGCGTGCCGAGGGCCGCCGAGTCCAGCGGGCCGAGCGTGCTGATCGCGTCGACCAGGCACGGACCGGCACAGAACTCGCTCGCCAGCCAGGGGAGTTCGGTATCGGTGTCGGAGTCGAGGACGGCCGCCGTGAACACGTCGTCCACGGCCCGGGCCGCCGCCACCTCCCGGCGGAACCGCTCCCGGAACCTCGGATCGGCGGCCAGGTGCGGATGCACGGTCTTGAGCGCGACCAGCCGCCCGGCGGGGCTGCGGGCGAGATGCACCCGGCCCATTCCGCCCTCGCCGAGCGGCGCGACGATGTGGTACTCCGCCGGCCCGGCTGCGGATGCTGCGGCTGCCATTCCCTCGGCTCCCCTCCCGATGGCCCGGACGTCGCCGGACGCTGTGTGCGACGCCGTTCGAGGGGCGCGCGGTTGCGGTGCGGCGCGCGTTGTGACGCACCACATGATGCCCGGACGGTGCCCGGACGATGCCCGGGGGAAAATGCTTGGCGTGCGCCGGGTCCGTACTCCTAGAGTCATGGACGTGTCCAGGTGCGCAGGCAGGACCTACTTCCACTCTTCATGGGGAGGTCGCGGGTTCGAGTCCCGTCACCGGTATTCGTGCCGGTGTAGCTCAGGGGTCAGAGCACCTAATGTCGGTTCCGCCGAATTCGAACTCTGGGCACGCTCAACTTCATTCTTCATGCACCTCCCGGTGCGCCAGGCCGCGGCTACTTCTTTGCAAGAAATCCCGCCGCAGCCGCCCTGATCTCGGGAGGCTCAGCGCGAGAAGGGGTGCCCGGTGCGCAGGCAACGGTTACTTCATCGGATCTGAGGGTTGCGGGTTCGAGTCCCGTCACCGGCCTCGGCCGGTGCAGCTCAATCGGTAGAGCATCAGGCTTGTTCCGTCGCCGCTTCCGACCTCGGGCACCCCTTTCTTCTCGCGCTGCGCTTCCCCGCGAAATCCGATGTGTTCAAGGAATTCGGGGGAATTCACCATGGCTCGTTTCAATACCCGTACCGCGAAGGCGGCCGGTGTCTCGCCCGTCGCGACGACCGGTGCGACCACGGTCAACCACCAGGGTGGCGTGGGACATCTCCGCGACCCCAAGTCGGAGCTCTTCCTCCTCTCGGTCGCCAACTTCGTCGCGCAGAGCACCTTCTACGAGACCGGCGAGGCCCGCGACACCCGTTTCGCGACCCTCGTGCGCGAGCTCGCCGTCAGCGATCCCGAGTGGACCGCGGGTCTGCTCGGCTGGCTGCGCGGCGAGGGACAGATGCGTACCGCTTCCGTGGTCGGCGCCGCCGAGTACGTCAAGGCGCGGCTCGACGCGGGCGTGAGTGAGGGACCTTCGAACCGTTCCGTCATCGCCTCCGTCCTGCAACGGCCGGACGAGCCCGGCGAACTCCTCGCGTACTGGACCGCGTTGTACGGCCGCGCGATCCCCAAGCCCGTCAAGCGGGGCGTCGCCGACGCCGTCCAGCGGCTGTACCACGGCAAGTCGCTGCTGAAGTACGACACCGCCTCCAAGGGGTTCCGCTTCGGCGACGTGCTCAACCTGGTGCACGCCTCGCCCGACCCCGGCAAGCCGTGGCAGGGCGAGCTGTTCCAGTACGCGCTGGACCGCCGGCACCACCCGGAGACCGCGGTGGCGCCGAAGTCGAACCGGACGCTCACCGCACACCGCGAACTGATGTCCCTGCGCCCGGCCAAGCGGCGCGCCGTCCTGCGCAAGGCGGACGCCGCCGAGCGGCTGGCCGCGGCGGGCATGACCTGGGAGTCCCTCGCGGGCTGGCTGCAGGGTCCGATGGACGCGCAGGCGTGGGAGGCGATGATCCCGTCGATGGGCACCATGGCGCTCCTGCGCAACCTCCGCAACTTCGACGAGGCCGGTGTCTCGGACGAGGTCGCGGCCGGTGTCGCGGCGAAGATCTCGGACCCCGAAGTGGTCGCCAGGGGGCGGCAGTTCCCGTTCCGCTACCTCGCCGCCTACCAGCACGCGCCGTCGCTGCGCTGGGCGTACCCGCTGGAGCAGGCGCTCGGCCACTCGCTGGCCAACGTACCCCGCCTCAAGGGGCGCACCCTGGTGCTCGTCGACCGGTCGGGCTCGATGTTCTGGTCGCAGGTCTCCGAGCGCTCGCAGCTCAGCCGGGCGGACGCGGCGGCGATCTTCGGGACGGCGCTGGCCCTGCGCGCCGACTCCGCGGACCTCGTCGAATTCGGCTGGCACAGCAAGCCCGTCGACTACGCGAAGGGGGAGTCCGTGCTCAAGATCCTGGAACGCTTCGGCGACCTCGGCGGCACCAGCACGGCCACCGCCGTGCGGAGCAACTACGACGGCCACGACCGGGTCCTGATCGTCACCGACGAGCAGGTCTCGTACGGGGGGAACCGGGGCGACGTCTTCGCGTCCGTCCCGGCGCACGTGCCCACGTACACCTGGAACCTGGAGGGGTACGCGGCCGGTCACGCTCCCTCCGGCACGCCCGGCCGCCATGCCTTCGGCGGTCTGACCGACGCGGCATTTCGCATGGTCCCCCTCCTTGAGGCCGGACGGTCCGCCGACTGGCCCTGGCGGGGCTGACGGGACAGGTGCGAGGGGCCGGACCAGGGAGGCGGCAGGGAGACGGGCATGGCATCTGCCGTCCGGTGGGCGCATACTGAAGGTAATGACAAAGCCAGCCGGAGCCCGGCGACACCTGCCGTCCAGTCCCTTCAACGTCCCGGCCCCGGCCGCCCCGCCCATTGAGAACTATGAGGTGGGAGACCGGGTTTCGCATGATCAATTCGGACTCGGAAGAGTCGTGGCACTAGAGGGAGACCTCGCAGTGCTCATCGACTTCTCCGGGCGTCAGGGGCGGATTCTCAGCCCCTACTCCAAGTTGACCAAGCTCTGAGCCCCCGCGGCTCCGGGAAAAAACGCCCCCGCCCCGTACTTCGATCATCACGATCGGGATACGGGGCGGAGGCGTTTTCGTAGGACTTTTCGCCGCTCTTCACGGGACCTCGCACAGCCCTTCGAGGGGCTGTGCGACGAGCCCTGCTGCTATGGGACGGGCTCTGTCGCCTCGTCGCGCATCGCGGTCGCCCACTCGACGAGAAGCAGTTCGTACTCCTCCGAGGGCCAGGCGCCGTCCGTCGTCTGCGCGTCCACGAGACGGCGTATCGCCGCGTTCGTCTGGTCCGCCCCGGAGGCTTCGGGCCCGGAGGCGGACGGAGAGGTGGTGGACATGCCTTCCAGGCTACGTCCGGGCATCGGTGCTCAAACCCTTCTCGCGCGTGGTGTCTGTCACGCGCCCGGCCTCTCCGTCCCCGACCGTGTCCCGGGTCCCTACAGTGCCTGTGCGGCGGGCTTGACCATGCCGCGCACCGTGCGGGACTTCACGAATTCGCCCATGCCCGTCATCTCCCACTCGCCGCTGAACTGCTTGATCAGCTTGGCCATCATCACGCCCGTCTGCGGCTCGGCGCCGGTCAGGTCGAAGCGGACCAGCTCCTCGCCCGTCGCGGCGTCCAGCAGGCGGCAGTAGGCCTTGGCGACCTCGGTGAACTTCTGGCCGGTGAAGGAGTTCACCGTGAACACCAGACCCGTCGCCTCCGCCGGGATCCGGCCGAGGTCGACCACGATGACCTCGTCGTCGCCCGCGCCCTCACCGGTGAGGTTGTCGCCGGAGTGCTTGATCGCGCCGTTCAGGATCGAGAGCTTGCCGAAGTAGCAGCTGTCGATGTGCTTGCGGTCCGGGCCGTACGCGATGACCGAGGCGTCCAGGTCGATGTCCTTGCCGCGGAACGCCGGCTCCCAGCCCAGACCCATCTTGACCTGGGACAGCAGCGGCTTGCCGCCCTTGACCAGGGACACCGTCTGGTTCTTCTGGAGGCTGACGCGGCCCTTGTCCAGATTGATCTTGCCGGTGCCGGCGGGCGGCGGGCCGGGTGCGGCCGGGGGAGCGGCGGGCGGGGCCTGCGGGGCGGCCACCCGCGGGTCGTAGGACGGCGTCGGGGCGGACGGCGGTGCGACGGGCGCCGAAGGCGCCTGCGGGGCCGCTGCGGGGGCAGGAGCGGCGGCGGCCGGGGCGGGCTCCTCGACCGAGACGCCGAAGTCCTTGGCGATGCCCGCCAGCCCGTCCGCGTACCCCTGGCCGACGGCGCGGACCTTCCAGGCGCCGTTGCGGAGGTAGACCTCCACGACGACCAGGGCGGTCTCGGAGCCCAGCTGGGGCGGCGTGAAGGTCGCGATCACGCTGTTGTCGTCGGCGCCGCGCACGGTGGCGGTGGGCTCGATGCCCTGGAAGGTCTGACCCGCGGCGTCCGGGCTCGCGGTGACCACGACCCGCTCGATGCCGGCCGGGAGCGCACCGGTGTCCACCACGATCGCGTCGGGGGCCGTGCCGCCGCCGGAGCGGTAGGTCACGCCCGGCCCTGTGGGCTGGTTGTAGAAGATGAAGTCGGCGTCGGAGCGCACCTTGCCGTCGGCGGTGAGCAGCAGGCCCGACACGTCGAGCCGCACCGGGGCGGCCACGTCCACGGCCACGCGGGCGGTGGGAAGCGGAATGTTCGAGCCAGAGGTCATTGCGGTCATGTCAGGGGTAACGACCGAGGAGGCTTTGCCGTTCCCTTACCTTGCGACGAATTCCCCGCACGGCCCTACCCGGCCTTCCGCCGGGCTCTGATCAGCGGTTTCCTGGATCGGTGTTTCGTGGGGATCAGCGGTTTCGCGGATGGTTGCGGGCCAGCCGCTCGTTGCCGAATTTGTAGGAGCCGGTCCACCTGGCCATCACCAACTGCCCGTCGCCCGACTCCACCTCCGCCAGGAACTTCTCCGCCCGGCCGCCGCGCAGCGTCGTCGCGGCGCGCTCGCGGTGCGTGATGAGGACGGTGCCGTCGGGGTGCTGCACATAACGGAATCCATGGGGTTTCGGCATGGGCACAGCGTGACCTGATCCGGCCGCGTCCGCGAGTGAATTCCGGGCGCCCGCAGCCTCAGTACGGCCACTGCGGCGGATCGGTGCAGAACGCGCCGCCCAGGAAGTCGTGCTCCGGGTCCCCGGGGGCGGGTTCGCCCTGTTCCGCGAGGAGCTTCTCGGCGTACTGCTCGGAGTCGTCCTGCGGTACGTACCCCAGGGCGCGCGCGGTGGAAAGGTCCCAGCGCAGCCGGGTGTTGGCGGACGAGCCGAACACCACGGTGTGTCCCACCCGCGGTGCGGTCAGCGCCGCGTCGAAGAGGCGGGCGGCGTCTCCCGGGCTCAGCCACAGCGACAGCATCCGCGCCGAGGTGGGCTCCATGAAGCACGCCCCGACCCGCACGGACACCGTCTCCAGGCCGTCCCGGTCCCAGTACAGCTGCGCGAGGTCCTCGCCGAACGCCTTGGACAGACCGTAGAAGGTGTCCGGGCGGTGCGGGGCGTCCGCGGGCACCAGGGGGCCGTCAGGTCCCGGCAGCGGGGTGAATCCGACCGCGTGGTTGCTGGAGGCCTGCACGATCCGGCGCACCCCTTCCTCCCGCGCCGCCTCATAGAGGTTGTACGTCCCCTCGATGTTCGACCGGAGGATCTTCTCGAACGGAGCCTCCAGGGAGATGCCCGCCAGGTGCACGATCGCGTCGACCCCCTGGACGGCCTCGCGCAGCGCGTGCTTGTCGCCGAGATCGGCGGTCACCGCGGTCGGCTCGCCCTCGATGGGCGTCGCGTCGAAGAGCCGCAGCTCGTATCCGTACGCGGGAAGCAGCCCCCGCATCAGGGTGCCGATGCCGCCGGCCGCGCCGGTGAGCAGGAGAGTGCGGGGAGCATCGGGCATGGGAGGAGTCTCCTCGGGGGTGTCCGCGGTGAAGCGCCGACGGGGCCGGCCAACCGTCGCGACGCTAGGGAGCCGGTCGTGCCGAGTCAAGTGAAGGGCGTTGCACGGCGTTTCGCGGACAACGCCGGGAGATTTCGGTCGGCTTGTGGTGCGTTACGGGGCCCGGACGGCCCGGTCGTGTGCGAGGAGCACGCGCTCCCGGGGCGTACGAAGTGCCCCGGGCCGAGGCGCCGGACCGGGGTCTCCCCGCTCATCCGCCGGTGCCACTACGGGAGTTCTCGCAGGTCAGCGTGAATTTTTGCCCCGACCGATGAGTTTTCGCAGGCCTGTGGGTCTCCCCTTCGACGCTGCTGCCAGGGAAAGGGACCCCATGACCACCACCACGACCGCTGCCCCCACCGCCGTCGTGTTCGACCTCGAACCGGCGGCCCGGCGGCTCGCCCGCCTCGTCGAAGGGGTCCCCGACGCCCGGCTGGACGCCCGCACGCCCTGCGAGGAGTTCACGGTGCGGGACCTCCTCGCCCACCTCTGCGGGCTGACCGCGGCGTTCCGCGCCGCCGCGAAGAAGCAGCCGCACCCCGGGGCCGGTGCCGGGAGCCCCGCGCTGCCCGCCGACTGGCGCCACAGCCTCCCGCGGCAGCTCGCCGCCCTCGCCGACTCCTGGCACCGCCACGACGCCTGGGACGGCACCACCACCGCGGGCGGCACCACACTGCCCGCCGGAGTCGCCGCCCAGATCGCCCTCGACGAACTCGTCCTGCACGGCTGGGACCTGGCCCGCGCCACCGGCCAGTCCTTCGACTGCGACAAGCCGAGCCTCCAGGTGGTGTACGCCCTGCTCGCCCCGGAGGCGGACAACCCGGCCCGCGCCCCGATGTTCGGCCCGGTCGTCGACGTACCGAACGGATCGCCCTTCCTGGACCGGGTGGTGGGCCTCGGCGGCCGTGACCCGAAGTGGTCCCTGGGCGCCTAGGACCGCCGGTCAGGACCCGGGCCCGGATCTGTCGCAGGGGCTGCCGCCGGGCGGGCTGCCATGCATAACATGCGTGGCTGCGACGCATACATCACTGCGTCACCGTCCGCCCGAGGGGAATCAGCGTGCGTACCAAGGTACTTCCCGCCCTGTTCTGTGCCGGAGTCATAGCCGCCACCAGCGTGCTCACCGGCAGCGTCGCCACCGCGGCGCCCACCGCAGAGGCGGGTGCGGCGGCCCAGGCGGCCACCGTCCGCGAAAAGCTGGAGAAGATCCCCGGCCTGCGGATCGTCTCGGAGACCCAGAAGGAGGGGCGCCCCTTCTTCACCCTGACGCTGAGACAGCCCATCGACCACGACAAGCCGTGGCGCGGCACCTTCGAGCAGCAGTTCACGCTGTGGCACAAGGACGAGCGCGCCCCGATGGTCCACTACACCGGCGGCTACACCCTCTCCTCCGGCACCCGCGAGATCACCACGCTCCTCGGTGCCAACCAGGTCAGCGTCGAGCACCGCTTCTTCGACAAGTCCGTGCCCGCCGGGAAGACCGACTGGCGCAAGCTGACCATCGAGCAGGAGGCCGCCGACGAGCACCGCATCGTGCAGGCCATGAAGAGCATCTACAAGGCGAAGTGGCTGGGCACCGGCGCCAGCAAGGGCGGCATGACGCAGGTCTACCACGAGCGCTTCTACCCGGACGACCTGGACGCCGTCGTCGCCTACGTCGCCCCCAACGACGCGAACAACCGCGACGACCGCGTCTACGACGACTTCTTCAAGACCGTCGGCACCCCCGAATGCCGCAGCGCGCTCGACGCCGTGCAGCGCGAGATGCTGGTCCGCCGCAAGGCGCTCCTGCCGCTGTTCGAGGCCACCTCCAAGGAGCAGGGCCTCACCTTCAAGCAGCTCGGCACCACCGACCGGGCCTACGAGTTCTCCGTCCTGGACCAGGTCTGGAACTTCTGGCAGTCCGGCTCGTACACCAACTGCCCGACGGTCCCCGACGCCAAGAAGGCCACCGACAAGGAGCTGTACGACTGGTCCCTCGGACACGGCCTGTCGATCTACTCCGACGCCGACGCGGGCCCCGCAGGCACCGGCCCGTACTACCGCCAGGCCGCCGCCCAGCTCGGCTGGGCCGACCTGAAGTTCGCGCACCTGCGCGACGTCCGCAACTACCCGGACATCTACCAGCCCAACTCCCTGCTCCCCGCCGACATGCGCACCTCGTACAGCGGCTGGGAGGCCAAGGACGTCGACCGCTGGGTCAACAAGCGCGGCGAGCGGATGATGTTCGTGTACGGGCAGAACGACCCGTGGAGCGCCGAGCGCTACCGCCCCTCGAAGCGCGACTCGCACCTCTACGTCGCCCCGAACACCAACCACGGCGCCCTGATCTCCAAGCTCGTCCCGGAGCAGCGCGCCGAGGCCGAGGCGACCGTCAAGCGG
>NZ_JBSGZD010000084.1:0-28474 GCF_053610825.1 Streptomyces sp. NPDC054863
GGTGTGTGTGAAGGCCCCGGGTCCGCATGCGGACCCGGGGCCTTCACACGTCCTTGGGACGGGCCCTCAGTACGGGAAGTGGCAGGCCACCTCCCGCCGCTCCCCCGGCATCCCGATCCGCAGCAGCGGGCGCTCCGTGCGGCAGACGTCCTGCGCCTTGGGGCACCGCGGGTGGAAGGTGCAGCCCGGCGGCGGGGAGGCGGGGCTCGGCGGGTCGCCGAGGAGGGTGATCCGCTCGCGGGCCCGTTCGGCCGCCGGGTCGGGCAGCGGTACGGCGGACAGCAGCGCCCTCGTATAAGGGTGCGCGGGGTTTCCGTACACCTCCTGCTTGTCGCCGATCTCGACGATGCGGCCCAGGTACATGACGGCGACGCGGTCGCAGACCCGCTTCACCACGGACAGGTCGTGCGCGATGAAGACGTACGCGAGGCCGAGTTCGCGGCGCAGCCCCTCCATCAGGTTGACCACCTGCGCCTGCACGGACACGTCGAGCGCGGAGACCGGTTCGTCGGCGACGACCAGGCGGGGGTCGGTGGCCAGGGCGCGGGCGATGCCGATCCGCTGGGCCTGTCCGCCGGAGAACTCGTGCGGGTAACGGTCGATGTGCTCCGGGATCAGTCCGACCAGATCCATCAACTCCGCCGCCCTGGAGCGGGCTTCGGCCGCCGTCCTGCCCTGGACGAGCATCGGGTCGGCGATGATGCGGGCCACGGTCTGGCGGGGATTGAGGGAGGAGTGCGGGTCCTGGAAGACCATCTGGAGGTGCTTGCGGTGCGGGCGCATCGCGGCCGGCGAGAGGTGCGTGATGTCCGCACCGTCGAAGGAGACGGTGCCGGAGGTCGGTTCGAGCAGGCGGACGAGCATCCGCCCGGTGGTCGACTTCCCGCAGCCCGACTCGCCGACCAGGCCCAGCGTCTCGCCCGGGGCGAGGTCGAAGCCGACGCCGTCGACCGCCTTGATTCCGGGGGTCTTTCGGCCGGACCGGGTGCGCCGCCCGGGGAAGGTCATGGTCAGGTCGCGCACCGAAAGCAGCGGTGCGCCCGTCCGCGCCTCGACAGGTGCGACGGCTGGTGCGGTCATCGGGCGACCTCCTGCGCCCGGGGCGCGGTCAAGTGACAGGCGACGCGGTGGTCCGGGCCGCGCGGGACCCCGTCCGGCCGCTGCGCCAGGACGCCGGAGTCGGGCCGTTGCGCCAGGGGGACGACATCGAACCGTCGCGTCAGGGGTACGAAGTCGGGCCGTACGGTGTCGCAGCGGTCCCGCAGCTCCTGACCCACCGCGTCCGCGGCCCGCGCCCCGCAGCGGGGGGCGAACGCACACCCGGCGGCCGGGGTGAGCAGCGACGGCGGGGACCCGGCGATGGCCCGCAGCGGGGCGTCGTCGGCGTCGTCGAGGCGGGGCAGCGAGTCGAGCAGCCCGCGCGTGTAGGGGTGGGCGGGTCCTGCGAACAGGTCGTCCACCGGGGCCTGTTCGGCCGCCCGGCCTCCGTACATGACGAGCACGTCGTGCGCGACGCGGGCGACCACCCCCAGATCGTGGGTGATCATGACGACGCCGAGGCCGCGGTCCTGCTGGAGGCGGGCGATCAGTTCGAGTATCTGCGCCTGGACGGTGACGTCGAGG
This sequence comes from Streptomyces sp. NPDC054863, assembly GCF_053610825.1. Lineage (NCBI taxonomy): Bacteria > Bacillati > Actinomycetota > Actinomycetes > Kitasatosporales > Streptomycetaceae > Streptomyces > Streptomyces sp. NPDC054863. Next base: position 1,624 of record NZ_JBSGZD010000084.1, read on the forward strand.
GCGGTGGTGGGTTCGTCGGCGATGAGCAGGTCGGGTTCGCAGGCGAGCGCCATGGCGATCATGGCGCGCTGGCGCATTCCGCCGGAGAACTGGTGCGGGTACTCCCCCGCCCGGCGGGCGGGTTCGGGGACGCCGACCTCGCCGAGCATGTCGATCGCCCGCTTGCGGGCGGCAGCGCGGCCGGTGCGGAAGTGGACGCGGTGGTGCTCGGCGATCTGCTCGCCGACGGTGTAGTAGGGGTGGAGGCTGGACAGCGGGTCCTGGAAGATCATCGCCATCCGGCGACCGCGCAGCCGGGAGAGTTCCTTCTCGGCGAGACCGGTCAGTTCGCGTCCGTCGAGCTTGATGGAGCCCCCGACGCGGGCTCCGCGGTGCAGGCCCATCACGGCCAGCGAGGTGACGGACTTGCCGGATCCCGACTCGCCGACGATGCCCAGCGTGCGGCCGGCCTCGACGGTGAAGCCGAGGGAGTCGACGGCCCGTACGGGGCCGCGTGCGGTGGTGAACTCCACGCTCAGATCGGCGACTTCAAGCAGTGGCATCAGTACCTCACCCTCGGGTCGACGACGGCGTAGAGCAGGTCGACGGCCAGGTTGGCGACGACGATGAAGAAGGCGGCCATCAGCGTCACGCCGAGCACCACCGGTTGGTCGGCGGTGCTCAGCGCTCCGTAGAAGAGCCGTCCCACGCCCGGCAGTCCGAAGATGGACTCGGTGATGACGGCCCCGGCGAGAAGTCCGCCGAGGTCCATGCCGAAGAGCGTGAGGATGGGGGTCATGCCGGAGCGCAGTCCGTGCTTGACGACGACGGTGCGCTCGGGCATGCCCTTGGCGCGGGCGGTACGGATGTACGGCTCGGCCATCGCCTCGATCATGGAGCCGCGGCTCTGTCTCGCGTACATCGCGGCGTACAGCAGGGCGAGCGCGGTCCATGGCAGCAGCAGGTTGAGTGCCCAGGTCAGGGGCCCTGCCGTGAAGTCGTGGTACTCGGGGTAGGGCAGGATCCCGGCGATCCGGATCACCCCGTAGATCAGCATGACGGAGGTGAAGTAGACGGGCAGGGACGCGGCGGCGACCGCCCCGACCATGAGGGTGCGGTCGATGAGGGTGTTCTTGCGCAGGGCCGCCACGACCCCCGCGCCGAGGCCGAGCACCAGCCACAGCGCGGCGGCGCCGACGGCCAGGGACGCGGAGACGGGCAGCCGGTCCATCAGGAGGTCCCAGACGGGCAGCGAGTTCTCGTACGAGTAGCCCAGGCACGGGAAGTCGCACTGGAGGGCGTACTGGCCGGTGCCCAGCGTGCGGCCGGTGAAGATGCCGGTGAGGAAGTCGGCGAACTGCCGCCACAGCGGGAGGTCGAGTCCCAGGTGGTGGCGTACGGCTTCCAGGCGTTCGGGGCTGCACGTCTTGCCGCACGCCGCGGCGGCGGGGTCGGCGGGCAGCACGTAGAAGATGACGAAGGTGACGGCGGCGATGGCGAGCAGCACCCCGAGGACGCCCGCGAGGCGGCGCAGCAGGTAGAGGGTCATGCGCTGCGTGCTCCTCTCGGGTCGAGGATGTCGCGCAGGGCGTCGCCGAGGAGGGTGAAGGCGAGCACGGCCAGGAAGAGGAAGGTGCTGGGGATGAGGAAGTAGGTGGGGTCGGTCTCGTAGAAGGTGACGCTCTCCGCGATCATCTGACCCCAGGACGCGGTCGGCGGGCGCACTCCGACGCCCAGGTAGGAGAGCGCGGCCTCGGTGCTGATCATGCCGGGGACGAGCAGGGTCGTGTACGCGATGACCGGGCCCAGTACGCCGGGCAGGACGTCGCGGGTGAGGATGCGCCAGGGTCGTGCGCCCGCGAGGCGGGCGGCGTCGACGTACTCGCGGTGCTTGAGGGAGAGCGTCTGGCCGCGGACGACACGGGCGATGCCGGGCCAGCCGAAGAGCCCGATCACGGCCGTCATGAGGACGATCCGGTTGACGTCCTTCGCCACCGACATCATCGCGATCATGAAGATGAGGGAGGGGAAGGACATGGTGAGGTCCATCAGACGGCTGAGGACGGAGTCGACCTTGCCTCCGAAGTAGCCCGCGGCGATTCCGGCGGCGGTGCCCACCAGGACGACGATGGCCGTCGCGGTGAACGCGATGAGCAGGGAGACCTGCGCGCCGTGCACGACGCGGGCGAACAGGTCGCGGCCGGTGACGGGTTCGACGCCGAGCCAGTGCTCGGGGCCGATCCCGCCGAACGGGCCGATCGGCAGGCCGCCGAGGTAGGGGTCGATCGCGGACTTGTCGAACTCGTCCGGACTCCAGCCGCCGAGCGCGGCCAGCCAGGGCGCGGTGAGCGCCATCAGGACGAAGAGGGCGACGACGCCGATGCTGATCCTGACCGCGGGGCGGCGGCGCAGCTCGCGGCGGGCGAGCTGCCAGGGGCTGCTGCCCGGTGGGGTCTCGTCGGGTGCGGACCCTCGGGGTGCGGACCCTCCGGGTGGGTCTTCTTTGCGTGCGGTGGTTGCAGTCATGATGTGACGGACCCTCAGCCCTGGCTCTTCGACGGGTCCTTGAGGCCGATCGTCGCGTAGTCGAGCTGCCCGGCCCACACCGGATGGCCGAACGCGCCGGCCACGTTGGTGCCGATCAGCAGCGGCTTGCGCTCGATGAGCATCGGGACGGCGGGGTGCTTGGCGAGGATCTGCGCGTCGAGTTCGCCCCACGCCCTGTCGGCCAGGGCGACGTCGGTCATGGCGGCGATCTCGTCCATGCGCCGCATGGTCGGCTTGTCGCGGAACTGGCTGTTGTTGCCGGAGTTCCCGGTCTGCTTGATGTAGCGGCCGTCGAAGACGAAGGGCAGGAAGGAGGAGCCGTTGGGGTAGTCGGGGCACCAGCCGCTGACGACCATGTCCGGGGCGGACTTGATCTCGCCGATGGCGTCGTTGTAGGCGGCCGGGTCGACCGTGTCGATCTTCACCTTGATCCCGGCCCTGGCCAGGCCCTGCTGGACGGCCTCCGCCTTGGTCTTGTCGCCGGTGGAGACGGTGAGGGAGGCGTCGATGCTCGTCTTCCCCGCGTCCTTGAGGAGCTGCTTGGCCTTCTCCGGGTCACCGGCCGGCGCGATCTTCAGGCTGTCGGGCTGCTTGCCGTCGGTCATGGAGGGCGGCATGTAGGCGGTGGCGATCTCGTTGAGGGCGGGGCCGCCGCCGGACGTGACGACGGCTTCCTTGTCGAGGGCGTACTGGACGGCCTCGCGGACCTTCGGGTCGTTGAACGGCTCCCGGGACGTGTTGAGTTGGAGCATGTCGGTACAGCCGCTCAGCTCCGCGACGAGCCGCGACTTGATCTCCGGCCTGGGCAGCACCTTGGGCGCGCTCGCGGCGGTCATGTCCCACCACGACACGGCGGACGCGTCCGCGCCGTCGGAGGCGATGATGCGGTCGTCGACCTGGCCGCCCTTGAGCCCCATCACCATCACGAACTTGTCCGGGTACGCCTTGCGGACCGGGTCGCTCGCCGCGTCCCAGTGGCTGTTGCGCACCAGGACGAGCTTCTTGTCCCGTGCGTACGACTCGATCTTGTACGGTCCCGAGGAGAACGGCCGTGCGTCGTACTGCGCCCCCTTCTCCTCCTTCTGCGGTACGGGCGAGAAGGTGGTGAGCGTCGCGATGGAGGAGAACTCGGCGACGGGGCGGGCCAGCTCGAAGGTGATGGTGCGGTCGTCGGGGGTCTTCACCGATTCGAGGTGCTTGCCCTGGAGGGGGCCGGAGTAGCCCTTGGTGCCGGCGAGGAGGCGGGCGGCGTAGTCGGGGCCGCCGGTGAGGTCGGGGGCGAAGGAGCGCTCGACGTTGTACTTGATGTCCTGCGCCCTGATCGGGGAGCCGTCCTCGTACTTCAGGCCCTTCTTGAGGGTGAAGGTCCATGTCCTGCCGCCGTGGGAGGACGTGCCGAGGTCGGTGGCGAGGTCGGGAACCAGCTCGCTGCCGCCCTTGCCGGGCTCGGCCTTGAAGGTGACGAGGGTGCGGTAGAGCAGCCGGGTGCCGAAGTCCATGGCGGGCATGACCCAGTTGCGCGCCGGGTCGAGGTGGCCGAAGTCCTGGTTGGACAGGATGGTGAGGGTGCCGCCCTTGGCCGGGGTGCCGCCGAGGATCTTGCCTTCGTTGGCGGCGGCCGGGTTGTTCCTGCCCTGGCCCTGGCCCTTTCCGCCTTCACCCTTGGTGGCTCCGCCGCAGGCGGTGGCGCCGAGGGCGAGGGCGGTCACCAGGGTGGTGGCGAGGGCGAGTCGGGTGCGCTTGGTCATGACTACTCCACTTGGTACGGGCATGCCGGGGCCCGGCCCGACCTGACCGGACCGGGCCCCGAGTGAGGGTGAGAGGTGGCGCGGATGGTGCTTGTCGCACAGGTGGTGCCTGTCGCACGGGTGGGCTCTTGCCCGGGGTGCTAGCGGCGCAGCGGGCCTTCGCAGACGTAGTCGGCGCTGCCGGCCTTGCCGCCGGGCCAGACGTCGACCTTGCCGAAGGAGCAGTTCATGTCGGCGAGGTTGTTCGCGGCGGGCTCGGAGCGGTCGAGGATGAAGTAGTCGACCGTCTCGGACATGTCCTTGAACACCTTGCTGGGATCACCGGAGTTGCTGAGGTTGGCGGTGATGCGGCCGGTGCAGGTGAACCGGCCCAGTTCCGTGCCGCCCTCGTCCTTGCAGGCGGTGGGGTCCATGGAGGTGGCGGACCTGAAGGCGGCCTTCACGTCGGTGACGGCCGCGTACTTGAGTGAACCGTTGGGCGTGTACCGGGTGTTGGGCACGAAGAGCTGGTCGACGATGGCGATCTGCTGGTCGAGGAAGGCGTCGTAGCCGCGCTGGAGGTTGGCGTCGGAGCCCTGCTGGTTGCGCCAGGCGTCGTAGGACGCGACGTCATTGGCGCGCAGGTGCTTGTACATCTCCTGGAGCTTGCCGGGGTGGTCGCGCCACAGGTACTCGAAGAAGGTTCCGGCGTACGAGTAGAAGCGGAATCCGTCGCCGTCGTAGGTGGCGTGCAGGAGCTGATTGACCGTCATGCGCGGTCCGCCGCGGGAGGTGTCGGCGATGATGCTCTTCACCAGCGACTTGCGTACGGCGATGCCGTCGTCGCGGGTGGCGCCGTCGAAGAACTCGCCGGTCCCCTCGTCCATGGCGGTGGTGCGGTCGTCTCGGTACCAGGGGCCCTCGCCGAACGAACCGTGCACGGCAAAGCGGCCGTTGAGGTAGTGGACGTACTCGTGGCGGAAGAGCTCTTCGAGGGTGAGCGAGGAGTCCTGGGGGACGCGGCGTTGGTAGGTGTAGAAGGTGGCGCCCTTCTCGATGTAGACGCCGCCGTTGTTGGTGCCCATGCCGGTGAGCAGCGGGTGGTAGTTCTCGTAGTCCGCGCGGGAGGCGTACAGGACGATGTTGAGGGTGGTGTTGGTGTCGCCCGCGATCGGCTCGGTACTGCCGACCACCCGGTGGAACTGGGCCTTGACCTGCTTGGACGCGTAGTAGAGCTGGTCGACGGTGGCGCGGTCGAGGCCGGTGCGGACCTTGATGGCGCCGTTGTCGTAGACGTAGGTGTACGGGAAGATCCGCTTCTCGACGTCCTCCTTGCAGACCCCGTACTGCTTGCAGGCGCCGAAGTAGTTGAGCCAGCCGGCGACCTTGGCCCAGGGCCCGCTGCCGTCGCCGAAGTTCTGCTTGGTGGTGGCGAGGAGGGGGCCGAGGCCGGCGACGATCTCGGTCTTCAGCGCGGGGATCTCGCCGAAGCGGCCGTACTCGCCCATCGCGTCGCGCACCACCCACTCGTTGGGGGTGCCCTTGAGGTGGGTGTAGCCGGCGAACTTCTTGAACGCCTCGCGGTACGTGGCGTTCTGGGTGACGACGGTGTGGAACGCGGTGTCCTTGTTGCCGGGGTAGACCCCGAGGTAGTTCGTCGACAGTGCGGCCAGCGCGGCGCCGCCCCAGGCCGGGTCCTGGTACTGGGTGTTGTGGTACTGGTCCATGGTGGCCAGCACCTTCTGGATCAGGCCCAGTTGGGAGTGGCGCAGGCCGGGACCTGCGGCGTAGAGCGCTTCGCGCAGGGTGTTGGCGTTGGTCTTGGTGACGTCGAAGGTGCGGGCCGCGGTGCCGAAGGCGTTGATCGCCCGGCGCACGGTCTCCACCGTCGGGGTGTCGGTGGTGTCGATCTCGTCGCGCGAGAAGTCGTGGTAGGCCACCGCGTGCAGGTAGGTGAACATCTCGTACAGATGGGTGGTGTTCTTGCCGTCGTGGTTCGGCGCGAGGCTCGATATGCGGCGGGCGACGGCCTGTACGTGGGCGTCGGACATGACCGGCGCGAGACGGGCGTCCCAGGTCCAGATCAGGTCGCGCATACAGCCGTCGGCGGTGACGGCCGGGTCGGCGAGGAAGTCGGCGAACTGCTCGGGCGACAGGCCCGTGATGCCGTCGAGGGTGCAGGGAGCGACGGCCGCTCGCGGCGCCGCGGGTCTCGCCGCGCCGGATCTCGCGTCCTGCTTCAGCGCCTTCGTCTGGGCTCCTGGCGTCCGGCCCCGCTCGGTGAGCGCCCCGGGTGCGGGTGCGGGCGCCGGGGTCGACTTCGGTGCGGTCGCGCGTCGTTGGACCTCGTCGAACGGATTGGCGCCGGGGGCTGCCGCACGGGGCTGCGACTGCCGGTCGGCGGCGGCGGGACTCTGCGCGGGAGGCACGGGGGCGGCCTGGGCGGACTGAATGGCCGGAAGGGCAAGGGTGGTCGCGAGAGTTGCGGCCAGCAGAATCCTGCGAGGCATACGCGGGTGTGACACCTGAATCTCCGGATCTGTGTGGGGAGTTGAGGGGCCGGCGCCGACGTTTTCCGTCGGCTTCCGCGCCCCGAGGTGTGACCGGTAACATAGTAATGTGAAATTGCACTGACAAGGCTTCAGACAACTCACCTGTCTCCGGAGGCGAAAACGTGACCTCGTACCCCTCGAAAACCTCTCAGACCGCCCAAGCGGCACCACTGGAACAACCCGCACAACTCCACACGGTCAGCCACGACTTGCCGGTCTCCCCCGCCCTCGCCGCCTACATGGGCGACCGGTGGACACCTCCCTCTCCCCCGTCCGGCGCCCGGGTGCCGGGCTTCGCGCACTTCGCGGGGCGGCGCGCCAGGCTCGCGGCCCGCTTCCCCGGCGAGCGACTCGTCATCCCCGCCGGGGAGTTGAAGGTGCGGTCGAACGACTGCGACTACCGCTTCCGGCCGCACAGCGCGTACGCGTGGCTGACCGGGCTGACGACCGAGGACCAGCCCGGGCACGTACTGGTGATCGAGCCCGACGGGGACGCGGTGCTGTACGTACGGCCGCGCTCGCCCCGCGGCGACGGACGCGGCGAGTTCTTCCGGGACCGCAGGTACGGGGAGTTCTGGGTGGGCCGGCGTCCCGATCTCGACGAGGCGGCGCAGTTGACCGGCATCCGATGCGCCCATCTCGACGACTACACGCCGTCGGCCGCCGCGCGCCGCGCCCACACGGACCCCGAACTTGCCACCGCATTGAGCGAGTTGAGGCTCGTGAAGGACGCCTGGGAGGTCGATCAGATCCAGCTCGCCGTCGACCACACCACGGTCGGCTTCGAGGACGTCGTACGGGCCCTGCCCACCGCCCTCGCGCACCCGCGCGGCGAGCGCTGGATCGAGGGCGTCTTCAACCTGCGCGCCCGCGCCGAGGGGAACGGCACCGGCTACGACACCATCGCCGCCGCCGGCGCCCACGCCTGCGTACTGCACTGGATACGCAACGACGGCCCCCTGGACCGCGACCAGTTGCTGCTGCTGGACGCGGGGGTGGAGACCGACTCCCTCTACTGCGCGGACATCACCCGCACCCTCCCCCTGTCGGGACGCTTCTCACCGGTCCAGCGGCAGGTGTACGACCTGGTGCTGGCCGCCCAGGACGCGGGCATCGCCGCCCTCAAACCGGGTGCGAGCTTCCGCGACTTCCACCGGGCGTGCTCGGCGGTGCTGGCGGAGGGGCTGCACGACTGGGGTGTGCTGCGGGTCCCGCCGGAGGAGTCGCTGCGGGCGGACAGCGGGCTGCACCGCCGGTACTCGCTGTGCAGCTCGGGCCACATGCTGGGGCTCGACCTGCACGACTGCGCCCAGGCGAGGGCCGACCAGTACCTCGACGGCGTACTGGAGGAGGGCCAGGTCCTGACCGTGGAGCCCGGCCTCTACCTCCAGCCGGACGACGAAACGCTGCCGTGGGAACTGCGCGGCATCGGCGTCCGCATCGAGGACGACCTGGTGATCACGGCGGAGGGCGCCCGCCTGATGTCGAACGCCCTGCCGCGCGAGGCCACGGCGGTGGAGAACTGGATGGGCAACCTCCTGGCCTGACCCGCACCGCCGCCGCCCTGCGACACGGGCCGCCGCTGCCCGTCATCACACGCGCCGCCCGCCCTGTGGGCACATGGGCCGCCCATGGGGCGAGTGGGGTCTCCCCCGGCCGAGCGGAGCCGAAAGCTTGGGGAAGGGTGGGCACAGGGCGGCTCCCGGAGGAGCCGCCCCCTCGCTCCGGCCCGCGCTCGCCACCACCCGCGATTGCCCGCGCCACCTACCTCTCAGCCAACGGCCCCGGCGCCTCCTGCACCACCCACCCGTTCCCGTCCGGGTCCCTGAAGTAGGCCCACGAGTTCCAGGTGTCACCCTTGCCCTCTTCCCACCCCTTCTCCCCCAGGTGCATCACGGGGCTCACCTCCACCCCGCGCCCCGCCAGCTCCTCCCGGCCGGCGACGATGTCGACCACGCACATCTGAAGCCCCTGGAGCGAGCCGGGAGCGGTCGGAGTGACCCATTCCGGAGGCGGGGTCAACCCCTTCGCGAGGGCGATCGAACAGCGCGAGCCCGGCGGGGTCAGCTGCACGACCCGGGCCGTCTCGCTGATCTGCATGTCGACGTCGACCTTGAACCCGCACTTCTCCGCGTAGAAGTCCTTCGCCCGGTCGATGTCCGAGACCGGCACCGGGACGACTTCGAGGGTCCATTCCATAAGTGGTCCTCCACTACTGAGGCGCTGCACGGCCGAATGGGGACTGCACGGCCGAATGCCCGAACAGTCCCCATCCTGGTACGCTCCCCCGCCCGCCGCTAGCGGACGCCCAACTTCCGGGCAGCCGGAAGCCCGGTCCCCACCGGTTCGTCGCGGGACCGTGCCCACAGCGACCGCACGTGCCCGAGATGGCGGGACATGCAGGCCTCGGCAGCCGACGCGTCCCCGGTCAGCATCAGGTCGAGGAGTTCGATGTGCTCCTCGGCCGACGGCAGCAGTTCATTGCGCTCGTCGAGCCGGGTCAGTCCGTAAAGACGAGAGCGTTTGCGCAGATCACCGACGGTTTCGACGAGCCGCTCATTGCCCGCGAGCCCGAGCAGCGTCAGATGGAAGCGGCGATCGGCCTCCAGATAGCCGATCAGGTCGTGCTCGCGGGCCGCCGCGACGATCTCCTCGGCGACCGGGCGCAGTGCCTCCAGCTGCTCGCGGGTGGCGGTGCGGGTGACCTGCCCGATCACCGGCACCTCGATGAGCGCCCGGATCTCGCTGTACTGGTCGAGGTCGCGCTCGCTCATCTCGGTGATCCGGAAGCCCTTGTTCCGTACGGGTTCGACGAGCCCTTCGCGGGCCAGATCGAGCATCGCCTCACGCACGGGCGTGGCGGACACGCCGAAGTCCGCGGCGAGTCCCGGCGCGGAGTAGACGGATCCCGGCCGGAGCTCGCCCGCGATGAGGGCGGCGCGCAGGGCGTTGGCGACCTGGTCGCGGAGCCGTTCCTGGGCGGTGATCAGGTGGCGCTGCTGCTTGAGTTCGCCCATGGTGGCCCTCCGATTTGCTGCGGACTGCCAGCGTACAATGTCACGTTGCGCTCATCGCGGCCCGGTGGAGAGAGTACGTGCGGGTGGAAGTGTAGAAGTCCAGTGCGCTGCGTCCCTGTTCGCGCGGACCGTGGCTGGAGGACTTCGTACCGCCGAAGGGGAGGTGGAAGTCGACTCCCGTGGAGGGGGCGTTGAGGCGGATCATGCCGGTGTCGAGTCCGTCGAGTCCGTGCAGGGCAGCGTCGAGGTCACCGGTGTGGACGGAGGTGACGAGGCCGTACGGAACCGAGTTGGTCATCCGGACCGCCTGGTCGAGGCCGTCCGCGTGCAGGAGGACCGCGACGGGCCCGAAGACCTCTTCGCGCAGCAGCTGATGGCCGGACGGCACCTGTTCGACGAGTGTCGGCGCGGCGTACCAGCCGGGCCCTTCCACGGGCTTTCCGCCTGCCAGCAGGGGTACGTCACGGGCCGCCTCCAGCACCTTCCCGCGCGCCTGCTCCGAGATCAACGGGCCGCACACGGTGGCCGGTTGGGCCGGATCGGCCGCCGGGATCGCGCGCAAGGCGTCGGCGAGTGCGTCGCGCAGCGGGCCGAGGGCCGCGCCGACGGCGATGACGCGGCTGGTGGCGGTGCACTTCTGGCCCGCGTATCCGGCGATCGCGGCGGCGATGTGGGCGGCGGCGCGCGCCGGGTCCGCGTCGGGCAGGACGAGTGCCGCGTTGAGGCCGCCCATTTCGGCCTGTACGGGGATGCCGCGTGCGGTGGCGGTGCGGACGACGGCGTTGCCGGTGACGGTGGAGCCGGTGAAGGAGACGGCGTCCACGGCGGAGACCAGGGCGTTGCCCTCCGGTGCACCACCCGGGATGAGCGTGAACACACCTGCGGGCAGGGCTTGTTGGAGCAGTTCGGCGAGGCGCAGTGCGCAGCCGGTGGCCTCCGGGGCGGGTTTCAGGACGACGGCGTTTCCGGCGGCGAGCGCCGGCGCCGCCTTCCAGACGGGGATGGCGTAGGGGAAGTTCCAGGGCGTGATCAGCCCTGCGACGCCATGCGGCCGACGGCGGGTCAGGAGGAACCCCGCGCCGCCCGCCGGTTCGTGGACGGATCCCGTGGCGTCGTAGGGCAGTTGGGCGTAGTAGCGGAGGATCGCGACGGTGCGTGATACTTCGCCGCGCGCCTCGGTGAGGGGCTTGCCCACCTCTCGTACGGCCAGGTCCGCCAGCTCGTCGGCCGCCTGCTCGACTGCGTGGGCGGCGGAGGTGAGCGCCGCGGAGCGGGCGGCGGCCCCGGCCGCGTACCAGGAGCGGTGCGCGTCCCTGGCCCGGTCGGCCGCCTCGACCGTGCGCCAGATACCGGTACTCGCCACGTCGGCGACGACGTCTCCCGGATCCGACGGGTTGCGGGAGACGACGCGGGAGGCGAGCAGGGGGCCCGTGGGTGTGCCGGTCACAGGAGGAACCCTCCGGGGAAGGGGTCGGTGGGGTCGAGGAAGTACTGGGCGGTGCCGGTGATCCAGGCGCGCCCGGTGACGGTGGGCACCACCGCCTCGATTCCGCCGACGGTTGTGGTCCCGACGAGACGGCCGGTGAACTCGGTGCCGATGAAGGACTCGTTGACGAAGTCGCGGTCGAGCGGGAGTTCGCCCCTGGCGTGCAGCTGGGCCATGCGGGCGGAGGTACCGGTGCCGCACGGCGAGCGGTCGAACCAGCCGGGATGGATGGCCATCGCGTGCCGGGAGCGGACGGCGTCGGAGCCGGGGGCGGCGAAGTAGACGTGCTTGAGGCCGCCGATGCGGTCGTCCTCGGGGTGCACGGGGCGGTGCTCGGGGGACGCGTTGACCGCGTCCATCAGGGCGAGCCCCGCGGCGAGGATGTCGTCCTTGCGGGAGCGGTCGAAGGGGATGCCCTCGGGGCCGACGGAGTCCAGCGGGACGAAGGCGTAGAAGTTTCCTCCGTACGCCAAGTCGTAGGTGAGCGTGCCGAATTCGGGGACCTCGATCTTTCGGTCGAGGGCGACGCTGAAGGCGGGCACGTTGGTGAAGGTGACGGCGGTGGCGGCCCCGTCCTTGACCTGCACGTCGACGGAGACGAGCCCGGCGGGGGTGTCGAGCCGGACCGTGGTGACGGGCTCCTGCACCTCGACCATGCCGGTCTCGACGAGGACGGTGGCGACGCCGATGGTGCCGTGGCCGCACATCGGGAGGTAGCCGGAGACCTCGATGAACAGGACGCCGTAGTCGGCGTCCGGGCGGGTCGGCGGCTGGAGTATCGCGCCGCTCATCGAGGAGTGACCGCGCGGCTCGTACATCAGGAGGGTGCGGAACTGGTCGCGGTGCTCGGCGAAGTACAGCCGGCGTTCGGCCATGGTGGCGCCGGGGATGACGCCGAAGCCGCCGGTGATGACGCGGGTGGGCATGCCCTCGGTGTGGGAGTCGACGGCGTGGAAGACGTGACGGGTGCGCAACTGGGCCTCCGGGTAGGGGGGTTGGGCCGTCGCCTGGTCAGCGGTGGCCGTCGGCGATGAGCTTCTCGGTGAGGGCGCGAAGGGCTGCCCGCTGCCCGGCGGGGAGCGGGAAGCGCGGCGGGCGGGTGGGGCCGCCGCGCTGCCCCGCGAGGTCCATGGAGAGCTTGATGGCCTGGACGAACTCGGTCTTGGAGTCCCAGCGCAGGAGCGGGTGCAGGGCCCGGTAGAGCGGCAGCGCGGTGGCGAGGTCCCCGGCGACGGCGGCCCGGTAGAGGGCGACGGACGAGACGGGCAGTGCGTTCGGGTATCCGGCGATCCAGCCGACGGCCCCGGCGAGGGCGAGTTCGAGGAGCACGTCGTCCGCGCCGATCAACAGGTCCAGATGGGGGGCGAGTTCGGCTATCTCGTACGCCCGGCGGACGTCGCCGCTGAACTCCTTGACGGCGACGATGCTTCCGTCGGAGTGCAGCGCGGCGAGCAGCTCGGGGGTCAGGTCGACCTTGGTGTCGAAGGGGTTGTTGTACGCGACGACGGGCACGCCCGCGCCGGCGACCTCGGCGTAGTGCGCGCGTACGGCGCTCGGCTCGGCCCGGAAGGCGTTGGGCGGCAGGAGCAGCACGGAACCGGCCCCCTCCGCTGCGGCCTGGTCGGCCCAGCGGCGGGACTCGGCGCTGCCGTAGGCGGCGACGCCGGGCATGACGCGGTCGCCGCCCGCGACCTCGACCGCGGTGCGGACGACGCGGGCACGCTCGTCGTCGGTGAGGGTCTGGTACTCGCCGAGCGACCCGTTGGGCACGACGCCGTCGCAGCCCGCCGCGAGGAGGCGGGCCACCTGGGCCGCGTACTCGTCGTAGTCGACGGTGAGGTCGTCGCGGAAGGGGAGGGTGGTGGCGACCATGACGCCGTGCCAGGGGCGGAGGCGGGCGGGGGGCGTAGCGGTGCTGCCGCCGACGGTGCTGTCCGTGCTGCTGTCGATCGTGTTCATGCAAGAGCTCCCTAGAGTGGTGTGTGACATTTTATTGAATGGCATACGGGCCGGGCAAGAGGGCCCGGCGCCCGACTCGCTCTATTCGTGGGCGAGTTCGCCGAGGGTGAGCGGGCAGGCGAGGGGGCGGCGGTCGGCCGATTCCCCGGCCGGACCGGCCGCGCCGCCTGCGAGCAGGGCGACGGCGGGGCCGCACATCCGGCCCTGGCACCAGCCCATCCCTGCGCGGGTCAGCAGCTTGACCGTACGGACGTCGCGGGCGCCGAGGTCGCCGACGGCCTCGCGGACCTGTCCTGCGGTGACTTCCTCGCACCGGCAGACGTCGGTGTCGGAGTGCAGCCAGTGCACCCAGCCGGGGCCGGGGGCGTGCGCCGCGGCCATGGCGTCGGCGAACCGGCGCAGGCGGTCGCGGCGGGCGGCGAGCTTCCTGTCGCGGTGGCCGACCTGCTCCCTGTCGTGGCGGGCGGACCGCTGCCCGTCGTGGCGGTCGGACCGCCGCCCGTCGTGGCGGTCGGCATGCTCCTCGCCACGGTTCGCGGCGATGTCGAGCGCTGCCAACTCGCCCTCGATCCCGGCCAGTTCGGCGCCTCCCACGCCGCCCGTCTCCCCTGCGGACCAGACACCGGGGACGGTGGTGCGCTGCCGGTCGTCGACGACCAGGGCGTGCGTGCCGTCCGGTGTACGGCGGGTGGCGCAGCCGATCCCGGTCGCCAGTTCCACCTGCGGGACCAGGCCGTGGCCGACGGCGAGGGCGTCGCAGGGGATGCGTACTCCGGTACCGGGCACGGGCTTCCAGTCGCGGTCCAGCCGTGCCACGGTGACGGCCTCCACCCGGTCGGCGCCGTGAACTCCCGTCACCGCACTGCGGGTGCGCACCCGGATGCCGTGCCGGAGGAGGGCTGCCGCGTGCACGGCGCCTTCGGCGAGCTTGCCGGGGTTGGCCGCCAGTGCGCCGGGGCGGCGGGCGTATCCGGCGTAACCGCTCGCCTCGACGACGACCGGCACGGTGGCGCCTGCGGCGGCGAGCGACCCGGCGACGGCCAGGAGCAGCGGACCGCTTCCGGCGACGACGATCCGGCGCCCGGGCAGCACGAGCCCGGCCTTCAGCATGGCCTGCGCTCCCCCGGCCCCCACCACACCGGGCAACGTCCAGCCCGGGAAGGGCAGTTGGCGCTCGTACGATCCGGTCGCGAGCAGCAGCCGCGCGGCGTGCACGGCGCCGCGCCCGCCGGCTCCGTCGGGCCCACGGACCACCTGCACGGCCCACGCACCCTCCTCGCCCGTGACGGCCCACACGTGGTGCTCGGCGAGGTGGTGCACCCGGCCCGCTGCGAGGTGGGCGTCCCACTGGGCGGCCCGCCGGGCGTACGCGGACCAGGAGTGGTGCAGCGCTTCGGGCCGCCGGGCCCCCAGCCCGGGGGCGGGATGCCGGTAGAACTGCCCGCCGGTCCTGGCGGCGGAGTCCACCAGAACCACCCGCAGCCCGAGCCCGGCGGCCGTGACGGCGGCGGCGAGCCCTGCGGGGCCCGCGCCGACCACGGCGAGGTCGTAGGGCCGGTCCGAGGAAGCCTCCTCGGACTCCGGCTCCGACTTCTCAGACGGCGAGGTCGGCACGTCCGTGTCCCTCCTGAGTGGTGACGGTGTCGCCCGGCCGGGCGGGCACGAGGCAAGCGCGTTGGTTGGCAACGGAGTTGACGGTCGCGAGGCAGTCGAAGCAGGATCCGATCCCGCAGAACGCCCCACGGGGCGCCCCGCCCCGACGGGTGGTCCGCCAGGAAAGGATCCCGGCGGCCCAGAGGGCTGCGGCAAGGCTCTGCCCGGGCAGGGCCGCCACCGGCCGCCCGTCGAAGCTGATCTCGAAGGGGGGCTCGGGCGTGGCCCGGGCGAGGGAGAAGGGGGTACGAGGGGTGGACACGAGGGGTCTCCTTCCTTGGGGCCGCATCTCCAGCCCCTCCGGCGTCTGAGGAGCGGGGTCCGGGGGCGGACCTCCCGCAACGGGTCCGGGCAACGCCCGGGGAACGGCGCAAGGGCGGGGAACGGTGCAAGTGTGGGGAACGGTGCAAGTGCGGGGAACGGTGCAAGTGCGGGGCGGGGGCCGGCGCCGCAGGCACACCCGCACCCGCCCCCGCACGCTCACCCCGGGCCCGCCGCTCACCGCGCCCCCGCCACAGCCCCGAACCTCTCCGGCCGGAACGCGTTCCCCTCGACCGACCTCTGCCGCGCTTCCGAGCCCGGACCCTGACCCCGTGCGTGACCGGGGCCCGGTGCGTGGCCGGAGCCCGGCACCTGGGCGGAACCCGATGCGTGCCCCTGACCTGACGCCTGGCCCTGACCCGGTGCGTACCCCTGACCCGGCGCCTGCCCCTGGCCCGGTGTGTGGCCGGGGCCGGCTCCCCGGTCTCCCCACCGCCCGGCCTCCCCGGCCGCATCCCCGGCCGCGACCCCTCGCAGCCCCAGGAGCCCTGCTGCCACCAACACCCCCGTGCCCGGCGCCAGCCCCACCCCCGCACCCTCGTGCCCGCACGCGTGCAGCAGGCCCGGAACCCGGGGGTCCGGTCCGATCGCCGGGAGGTGGTCCGGCAGGTACGGCCGGAAGCCGTGATAGGCCCGCATCACCCGCACCTCCTTCAACACCGGAAACAGCTCCCCCGCCTGCCGCGCCAGCCGCCTCAGCACCTCCACCGAGAGCGACCGGTCGAACCCCACCCGCTCCCGGCTCGCTCCGATCAGTACCGGCCCGGCGGCCGTTCCCTCCACCACGGCGGAGGTCTGGAGCGCCGCCGAGCCGCTCGCCACGTCGGCCACGTAGTCCGCCGCGTACACCTTGTGCCGTACGACGCGCGGCAGCGGCTCCGTGACCAGGACGAACCCGCGCCGGGGCAGCACCGGGAGCTCGGCACCGGCCATCGCCGCGAGCTGTCCGCCCCAGGTACCGGCGGCATTGACCACGGCGGGTGCGCGGATCTCGCCGCGCGGCGTGCGTACGCCCCGTACCGAACCGTCCGCGGCGAGCAGTACACCGGTGACTTCCTCGCCGAGCCGCAGCTCCGCCCCCGACGCCCTCAAGAGGTGGGCCGCCGCGAGGGCGGGCTGGACCTGGGCGTCCTGGGCGTAACGGACACCGCCCGCGAGCCCGGGTGCCAGGTGCGGCTCGAAGTCGGCGAGGCCGTGCCCCGGCACTTCCTCGCAGTGCACGCCCGCCTGCGTCTGCGCGGCGGCGAATGTGTGGAGCGCGGCGAGGCCCGCCTCCCCGGAGGCGACCACGAGGCCGCCCTTCGCCTCGTACTCGATCTCCTCGGGGAACTCCTCGGCGAGCTCGCGCCACAGTCTTGTGGACAGCAGCGCGAGGTCCAGTTCGGGTCCCGGCTCCTTGTCGGAGACGAGCAGGTTGCCTTCTCCGGCACCGGTCGTGCCGCCCGCGACGGGGCCGCGGTCGACAACGGCGACGGAAAGTCCGGCCCGGGCGGCATAGAAGGCGCAGGCGGCGCCGACCACTCCGGCCCCGACAACGACAACATCAAGAGGGCGTCTCGTGAACACACCAGTAATATGTCACACAACACAAAGGCTGCCAAGGGATCCTGAAACTCCCCTGCCTCAACTCCCCCTCAGAGCACAGCGATTCCATCCAGCTCCACGAGTGCCTGTTCGTCCCACAGCCGGACCGCGCCGATCACTGCCATCGCGGGGTACTCGCGGCCCGCCAACCGCCGCCAGACGCGGCCCAGTTCGGGGGCGTTCTCGCGGTAGTCGGCGACGTCCGTGGCGTACACGGTGACCCGGGCGAGGTCCCCCGGGGCTCCCCCGGCGGCTGCGAGGGCGGCCAGCAGATTGGTGAGCGCCGTCTCGAACTGCTCGACCAGCGTCCGCCCGACCACCTTGCCCGCTCCGTCTAGCGCGGTCTGCCCGGCCAGGAAGACCAGCCGGGAGCCGGTCGCCGCGACACTGACGGCGTGCGAGAAGCCGGTGGGCGGGGACAGCGCGGCGGGATTGTGCCGCTGGAGGGGATTGCCCCGCCGAGAGGCGTGGTCCTGCTGAGACGGGTTGTCCCGCTGAAGACTCATGCGTACAGCTCCTTGGCGATGATCGTGCGCTGGACCTCGGTCGCACCCTCGTAGATGCGCGGGGCGCGGACCTCCCGGTAGAGGTGTTCGAGGAGGTGGCCGCGCTGGAGTGCGCGGGCGCCGTGCAGCTGGACCGCGGAGTCCACGACGAACTGCGCGGCCTCGGTGGCGAAGAGCTTCGCCATGGCGGAACTCTTCGGCACTCCCGGCTCGTTCCTGTCGTACGCGGCTGCCGCGGCGTACACGAGCAGCCGGGCGGCTTCGGTGCGGGTGGCCATCTCGGCGACCCGGTGGGACACGGACTGGAGGTCCTTGAGCGGTCCGCCGAAGGCCGTCCGCCCTGCGGTGTGTGCGAGCGTCGCGTCGAGCGCGGCCTGCGCCATGCCGACGGCGAACGCACCGACGCTCGGCCGGAAGAGGTTCAGGGTGTCCATGGCGACCCGGAATCCCTTGTCCGGCGCGCCGACGACGTCGGCCACAGTGACCCGTACACCGTCGAAAGCCAGCGCCCCGATGGGGTGCGGGGACAGCATGTCGAGTGCGGTCCCGGTCAGCCCCGGCCGGTCGGCAGGCACGAGGAACGCGGTGATGCCGCGTGCGCCCGCGCCCGGTGTCGTACGGGCGAAGACGGTGTAGAAGTCGGCGTACGGCGCGTTGGAGATCCAGCACTTCTCGCCGTTGAGCCGCCACCCGCCCGCCCCGGAGCCCGCTCCCCCGCCGGGCTCGGGATCGGCCGCGAGCGCGAGTGCCGCCGCGTCCGAACCCGCCCCCGGCTCGCTCAGGGCGAACCCGGCGACGACCTGCCCCGCCCGCACGCCGGGCATCCAGCGGGTGCGCTGCGCGTCGGTGCCCGCGCGGGCCACCGGGGCCGCGCCGAGCCCCTGGAGCGCGAGCGCGGTCTCGGCCTCCGTGCAGCCACGGGCCAGCGATTCCCGCATCAGGCACAGGTCCAGCGCCCCCGAG
This sequence comes from Streptomyces sp. NPDC054863, assembly GCF_053610825.1. NCBI lineage: Bacteria > Bacillati > Actinomycetota > Actinomycetes > Kitasatosporales > Streptomycetaceae > Streptomyces > Streptomyces sp. NPDC054863. The sequence continues at coordinate 19,918 of NZ_JBSGZD010000084.1, forward strand.
GCGAACAGCCGCTCCAGCAGTCCGAGCTCCCCCAGGGCCGCGACGAGCGGGCGGTTGAGCTGCCCGGTTCCGCCCTTCTCGGCAAGGGGGCGCAGCCTCTCCTGCGCCAGCGTGCGCAGCTCCTCGCACCACGTCAGCTGTTCCGGCTCCAGCGCGAATCCGGGCATCTGCGGCCCCTCTCAGCTCGCTCACCCCGCGTGTTATCGCGGACCGTTGACTGTCGTCACCATCACGATACGCTCGGTAGCACCAGTACTGCAGACGGCCGCACTTACGCACCGCAGCACGACACAGCACCGCGACACCACGCGGAACGGCGCCACAGTGCGGCAGCATCGCACTGCAGGATCACCCACCCGTCAGATCGTCAGTCGCATCCCCGACTGCTCGCTGCAAGGGGGCCAACCCGCCATGGCCATGGAACTGCACCCCTCGGCCCACGCCGACACCTTTTCCCGCGACCACCTGCCGCCCCCCGAGCAGTGGCCCGAGCTCCTCTTCGAGCTGCCGGAACTCCACTACCCCGACCGCCTCAACTGCGGCGCAGAGCTGGTGGACCGGCCTCTTGAGGAGTTCCGCGCGGACCGGCCCGCCCTGCGCGTCCCGTCCGGCGAGAACTGGTCGTACGGCGAGCTGCGCGAGCACACCGACCAGATCGCGTTCGTCCTGAGGGACGATCTGGGTGTCGTGCCCGGCAACCGCGTCCTGTTGCGCGGCCCGACCACGCCCTGGATGGTCGCCTGCTGGCTCGCCGTGCTGAAGGCCGGCGCGGTGGTGGTGACCGTGCTGGCGCAGCAGCGGGCGTCGGAGCTGGCCACGATCTGCGAGATCGCGCAGGTGAGTCACGCCCTGTGCGACGTGCGGACGGTGGACGACCTGGTGAAGGCCGAGGTGCCGGGGCTCCGGATCATGGCGTTCGGCGGGGACGCTCCGGACGACCTGGTGCGGCGGGCGGCGATCAAGCCGACGCGGTACGACGCGGTGGACACGGCGTCGGACGACGTCGCTCTGATCGCGTTCACGTCGGGGACGACAGGGCGGCCGAAGGGCTGCATGCACTTCCACCGGGACGTGCTGGCCATCGCCGACACCTTCTCGAAGCACGTGCTCAAGCCGGAGCCCGACGACGTGTTCACGGGCAGCCCGCCGCTCGGCTTCACCTTCGGGCTCGGCGGCCTGGTGATCTTCCCGCTGCGGGCGGGAGCCTCCGCACTGCTGCTCGAACAGTCGGGCCCCCAGCAGTTGCTGCCCGCGCTCGCCGAGCACCGGGTGTCGGTGCTGTTCACGGCGCCGACGGCATACCGGCTGATGCTGGACGAGCTGGCGGCTCCCGCCGCCCGCTCAGCGGCCGGCTCGTACGATCTGAGCGCGCTGCGCCGCTGTGTGTCGGCGGGCGAGAACCTCCCCGCGGCGACCTGGGAGGCCTGGTACGAGCGCACCGGGCTGCGCATCATCAACGGGATCGGCGCCACCGAGCTGCTGCACATCTTCATCTCGGCGGCGGACGACGAGATCCGCCCGGGAGCCACGGGCCGGCCCGTTCCCGGCTGGCACGCGCGCGTGGTGGCGGCGGACGGCGCCGAAGTGCCGGACGGGGAGCCCGGGTTGCTGGCCGTCCGGGGGCCGGTGGGCTGCCGCTATCTGGCCGACGAGAGGCAGCGGGTGTACGTGCGGGACGGCTGGAACCTCACCGGCGACACCTATGTGCGCGACGCCCAGGGGTACTTCCACTACGTGGCGCGGGCGGACGACATGATCGTCTCGGCCGGGTACAACATCGCGGGCCCCGAGGTGGAGGACGCACTGCTGCGCCATCCCGACGTGCTGGAGGCGGCGGTGGTCGGCCGGGCCGACGAGCTGCGCGGCCAGGTCGTCACCGCCTGTGTGGTGGTACGGGACGGGGTGCCGCGGACCGAGCAGACGGTGGCGCTGCTGCGGGACTTCGTGAAGGCGGAGCTGGTGCCGTACAAATGCCCGCGCGAGATCGTCTTCCTGGAGTCGCTGCCGCGCACGCCCACGGGGAAGCTGCAGCGGTTCCGGCTGCGGGACGCCGGGAACGTACAGTGATCAGGTGGCTGACCTGCACACTCCCCGCTCTTTGATCATCACGCTGTACGGCGCCTACGGGCGCGGCGACGGTGAAGGCGACCGGCCGATGCCGGTGGCCGCGCTCATCCGGCTGCTCGCGGCCGTCGGCGTCGATGCACCGTCCGTACGGTCGGCGGTGTCGCGCCTCAAGAGGCGCGGGCTGCTGGTGTCCGCGCGCACCCCGGAGGGTGCGGCCGGGTACGCGCTGTCGGGCGACGCCCGGCAGCTCCTGGACGACGGCGACCGTCGCATCTACGGCCGTGCGCGGCCGCGGCCGGCGGACGGGTGGGTGCTGGCGGTGTTCTCCGTACCGGAGGCGGAACGCGCCAAGCGGCACGTGCTGCGCTCTCGGCTGGCCAGGCTCGGCTTCGGGGCGGCGGCGCCGGGCGTGTGGATCGCACCGGGCGGGCTGTACGAGGAGGCCCGGCACACCTTGGAGCGGCTCCAACTGGTGGAGTACGTCGACCTGTTCAGGGGCGATCACCTGGGCTTCGCGGCCACGGCGGACGCGGTGGCGCGCTGGTGGGACCTGCCGGGAATGGCCACGCTGCACGAGGACTTCCTGAAGCGGTACGAGCCGGTGCTGCGGGGGTGGGAGTCACGGCCGGGGGCCGACGAAGCGGCTGCCGAGAAGGCGTACCGGGACTATCTGCTGTCCCTGGATTCCTGGCGCCGGCTGCTCTACGCGGACCCCGGGCTGCCCGTCGAACTGCTGCCCGAGGACTGGCCCGGCGGGCGCTCGGCGGAGGTCTTCGCGGAGCTGCACCGCCGTCTGCGGGACGCGGGCGCCGCATTCGTACGCCCCTAGGCCGCCTCTGGGACGCCCCTGGGACGCCTCTGGGGGAACCGGGGAGCGCGCGCCGGTGCGGCCCTCTCCGTTAAGGACTTCCCAGACTGAGGCGGGGTTTGGGGCCTTCGGTGCGGCCGGTCGGGGGCCTGCGGCTGCCGGCGGCGTAGGGGGGCGGCCAGGGCGCGCCCGTACCGGAGTAGCCCTGTTCGGCGGCTGCGTGCAGGGTCCAGTGCGGGTCGTAGAGGTGGGGCCTGGCCAGGGCGCAGAGGTCGGCGCGGCCTGCGAGGAGCAGGGAGTTGACGTCGTCCCAGGAGGAGATCGCGCCGACGGCGATGACGGGGACGCCGAGGGCGTTGCGGATCCGGTCGGCGTACGGGGTCTGGTAGGAGCGGCCGAATTCGGGGGCCTCGTCGGCGACGACCTGGCCGGTGGAGACGTCGATGGCGTCGGCGCCGTGTGCGACGAAGGCGCGGGCGATCTCGACGGCCTCCTCCTCGGTGGTGCCGCCGGCGGCCCAGTCGGTGGCGGAGATGCGGACGGTCATGGGTTTGTCGTCGGGCCAGATGCCGCGGACCGCGTCGAAGACTTCGAGGGGGAAGCGGAGGCGGCGGGCGAGGGTTCCGCCGTAGGAGTCGGTCCGTCGGTTGGTGAGGGGCGAGAGGAAGCCGGAGAGCAGGTAGCCGTGGGCGCAGTGGAGTTCGAGGAGGTCGAAGCCGCAGCGGGCGGCCCGCCAGGCGGAGGCGGCGAACTGCTCGCGGATGTCGATCAGTCCGGACCGGTCGAGCTGGGCCGGGACCTGGTTGACGCCAGGGCGGTAGGGCAGCGGGGAGGCGGCGGTGAGGGGCCAGTTGGCGTCGGCGTCTTCGAGCGGCTGGTCGATGCCCTCCCACATCAGCCTGGTGGAGCCCTTGCGGCCGGAGTGGCCGAGCTGGACGCCGATGGCGGTGCCCGGGGCCTGCCGGTGCACGAAGTTGGTGATCCGCCGCCAGGCGGTGGCGTGTTCCGGGGTGTAGAGGCCGGTGCAGCCTGGGGTGATGCGGCCCTCGGGGCTGACACACACCATCTCGGTCATGACGAGCCCTGCGCCGCCCAGGGCGCGGGCGCCGAGGTGCACGAGGTGGAAGTCGCCGGGGACGCCGTTCTCGGCGGAGTACATGTCCATGGGTGAGACGACGACGCGGTTGCGCAGTTCGAGGCCGCGCAGCCGGAAGGGGGTGAACATCGGGGGCGTGCCGGAGGGGCAGCCGAAATCGTGCTCGACGGATGCGGTGAAGGCGCTGTCGCGCAGCCGGAGGTTGTCGTGGGTGACGCGGCGGCTGCGGGTGAGCAGGTTGAAGGCGAACTGGTGCGGCGGCTGGTCGAGGTAGCCGGCCAGGTCCTCGAACCAGCGCAGGCTGGCGAGGGCCGCGCGCTGCGTGGACTCCACGACGGGCCTGCGTTCGGCCTCGTACGCGGCGAGGGCGGCCGGCAGGTCGGGCTGTTCCTCGATGCAGGCGGCCAGTGCGAGGGCGTCCTCGACGGCGAGTTTGGTGCCGGAGCCGATGGAGAAGTGGGCGGTGTGGGCGGCGTCGCCGAGCAGCACGGTGTTGCCGTGCGACCAGCGTGCGTTGACGACGGTGCGGAAGGCGATCCAGGAGGAGTTGTTGCCCTTGAGGGGGCGTCCGCCGAGCGCGTCGGCGAAGATCTTCGCGCAGCGTTCGGTGGACTCCGCCTCGTCGCAGGCGTCGAGCCCGGCGGCCCGCCAGACCTCTTCGCGCATTTCGACGATGACGGTCGAGGAGCCCTTCGCATAGGGGTAGCCGTGGAGTTGCATGACGCCGTGAGCGGTCTCGGCGATCTCGAAGCGGAAGGCGTCGAAGGCGAAGTCGGCGGCGAGCCAGATGTAGCGGCAGCGGTGGGAGGTGACGCGGGGTGCGAAGACGTCGGCGTGGGCCTGCCGGGTGAGGCTGTGCACTCCGTCGGCGGCTATCACCAGGTCGTACGCGGCGGAGAGTGCGGCGGCGGGCGGGGCCTCGGTGCGGACGCGCAGGTCGACGCCGAGGGCGCGGCAGCGGGCGTGCAGGATCTCCAGGAGCCTGCGGCGGCCGAGGGCGGCGAAGCCGTGTCCGCCGGAGGTGAGGCGGTGGCCCCGGTGGACGATGTCGATGTCGTCCCAGCGGACGAATTCGGCGGTCAGCGCACGGTAGACCTCGGGGTCGGCGTGCTCGATGCCGCCGAGGGTCTCGTCGGAGAGGACGACGCCGAAGCCGAAGGTGTCCTCGGGGGCTCCGCGCTCCCAGACGGTGACCTCACGGTCCGGTCCGAGCCGCTTGAGCAGGGCCGCGGCGTACAGCCCACCGGGTCCGCCGCCGATGACGGCGATCCGCAACGGCGTACCGGAGGGGGAAGTGCCGGACGTGCCCGGCGTCGGGTCCATGGCTACCGCCCCTGCCACTTCGGCGGGCGCTTCTCGGTGAAGGCGGCGTGGAACTCCGCGTAGTCCTCGCCGTTCATCAGCAGCGCCTGTGTGGCGGCGTCCATTTCGACGGCGGCGGCCAGCGGCATGTCGAGTTCGGCGGTCAGCAGGGCCTTGGTCCGGGCGTACGCGAGAGCCGGTCCTTCGGCGAGGCGGCGGGCCAGCGCGGCGGCCCGGGTGTCGGCCTCGCCCTCCTCGGTCAGCTCGCTGATCAGGCCGATCCGTTCGGCCTCCGGGGCGCGGACCTGTTCGCCCAGCATCAGCAGCCGGGTGGCGTGGCCGAGCCCGACGACCCTGGGCAGCAGGTACGCCGCGCCCATGTCGCCGCCGGACAGCCCGACCCGGGTGAAGAGGAACGCGAACCGGGCCGTCGGGTCCGCGATCCGGAAGTCCGCCGCGAGCGCGAGCACGGCCCCCGCCCCCGCCGCCACCCCGTGCACGGCCGCGATCACCGGGAACGGGCACTCGCGCAGCGCCCGTACGACCTGCCCGGTCATCCGGTTGAAGTCCAGGAGCTGTGCGGTGTCCATGCCGAGGGTGGCGCCGATGATCTCGTCTACGTCCCCGCCCGAGCAGAACCCGCGCCCCTCACCGGCCAGCACCAGGACGCGCACGGAGCGCTCCCTGGCCAGCTCGGCGAGGAGGTCGCGCAGGTCGGCGTAGGCCCCGAAGGTGAGCGCGTTGAGCTTCTCCGGACGGGCCAGGGTCACGGTCGCCACCCCGTCGTCCAGGGTCAGCCGCACGTGGTGCCACTTCTCGGTGCGCGGGGCGGAACTGAGGAACGGGCTCATGGGACGCGGCCTCCCGGTGCCGATGCCAGTCCTTCGAAGTTATCACCGGTCCGTGACTTCCGTCACGAGTGCGCGATATCCGGGTGCGCAAGACGTCTTGGGTCCTGTCCTTCGGTGACACAGGTCCCTTGCGCTTCCGGCGGGCGGCCCTGGGGGAACAGCCTTCCGCTCCGTACCGTTGAGGTGAGGACATCTGCTCCCCGATCGGATCCGACCTTGCTCCCTGCCTCCGGCCCCACCTCATGGCGCATCGAACTGCCGCACTCGTCGTCCGCGGTGCCGCTGGCACGCGCCCTGATCCGTACGGCCCTGGCGGATCTGGACACTCCGGCGGCGGACAGCGACACGGCCGAGCTGCTGACCGCGGAGCTCGTCGCGAACGCGGTCGAGCACACCAGCGGCTCCTCCCCCATCGAGCTGGTGGTGGAGCTGCTGCCGACGGGCTGCCAGGTCGAGGTGCACGACGGCGACCCCGGGCCGCCCGGCAATCTGGAGTCCTCGGCGGCCGACCAGTGCCCCGACCCCTGGCAGGAGCACGGCCGCGGGCTGCTGCTGATCCGTACGCTCAGTTCGGACTGCGGGCACCGGCGGACGGACTCCGGCAAGGCGGTCTGGTTCACGCTCCCGGCGTCGCGCTGACCTCCGGGTCCCCGGCCGGGGAGGCCCCCAGCCGCGAGTGCCGACGCCCGTAGAGCGCGTACACCAGGGCGCCCACGGCCAGGAAGATGCCGAACTGGAGCCAGGTCCGCCAGCCGGTTCCGTAGATCAGGTACAGGCAGAAGAGCACGCCCAGCACCGGCAGTACGGGGAACAGCGGCACCCGGAAGGACCGCTGGAGGTCCGGGTCGCGGCGGCGCAGCGCGATCACCGCGACGTTCACGACGGCCATGACGGCGAGGGTGCCGATGGTCGTCAGATTCATGACGACGTCGAGCGGTACGACGGCTGCCGGGACCGCGAAGACGGCGGCGACGATCCAGGTGTTGGCCACCGGCGTCGAGGTCTTCGGCGAGACCCGCTCGAAGACGCGAGGGACGAGGCCGTCGCGGGACATCGACATCAGGATGCGGGTCTGGCCGTACATCACCGCGAGCACGACGGACGCGATGGCGACGACCGCGCCGAAGGCGATGATGCCGCCGCCGAGCGAGGAGTCCGTGACCTGGTTGACGATCAGGGACAGCGCGGCGGGCTGGGAAGCGACGTCGTCGGCGGACATGGCGCCGATCGCGGCGATCGCGACCAGGCAGTAGAGCAGCGTGACCACTCCGATGCAGATCATGATCGCGACGGGGATGTTCTTGCGCGGGTTCTTGACCTCTTCACCGGCCGTGGTGATCGCGTCGAAGCCGATGTACGAGAAGAACGCGAGCGAGGCGCCGGACGTGACGCCCATGAGTCCGTGCGAGGCGAACGGCGACAGATTGTCGGAGTGGAACGCGGTGAAGGCGATCGCACAGAACAGGATCAGCACGGCGATCTTCACGACGGCCATCACCGCGGTGGCGCGGGCGCTCTCCCGGATGCCCCGCACCAGCAGCAGCGCGGCCAGCGCGATCACGACGACCGCGGGGATGTTGACGATGCCGCCGTCACCGGGCGGACTGGAGAGCGCGGCGGGCAGCTGCCATCCGAACAGGCTGTCGAGGAGTTCGTTGAGGTACTGCCCCCAGCCGACGGCGACCGCCGAGACCGAGATGCCGTACTCCAGGAGCAGGCACCAGCCGACGAGGAAGGCGATGCGCTCGCCGAGGGTGGCGTACGCGAAGGAGTACGAGCTGCCGGAGACCGGGATCGCACCGCCCAGCTCCGCGAAGGAGAACGCGGTGAAGATGCAGGTGATCGCGGCGAGCACGAACGACACGACGACCGCGGGGCCGGCCTCGGCGACGCTGTCGGAGAGGCCGACGAAGATGCCGGTGCCGACGATGGCGCCGACGCCGAAGCACACCAGCTGGAAGAGCCCCATGGTGCGCTTCAGGCCATGACCCTCCAGGTCAGCGCCGGATTCGGCGACGAGCAGGGCGGGGGACTTGATGCGTTGCATGGGGGGTGGTTCTCATCTCTGGTGCATGCGTGAACAAGCAGATGGGGCCCGGGCACTGGGCCCGAACCCCATCAAGCACCGCAATGGTAACCACCGCACTGCATATTCACCCAATTGGGCGCATTGCTATTCGGCGCCCGCCGGGGTGGCCAGCGTCGCGACCAGGACCGCCTTGATCGTGTGCAGCCGATTCTCGGCCTCGTCGAAGACGACGGAGTGCGCCGACTCGAAGACCTCGTCGGTGACTTCGAGCGAGGAGAGACCGTACTGCTCGTGGATCTCGCGGCCGACCTTGGTGCCCAGGTCGTGGAAGGCGGGCAGGCAGTGCAGGAACTTCACGTCCGGGTTGCCGGTGGCGCGCAGCACGTCCATGGTCACCGCGTACG
>NZ_JBSGZD010000085.1:0-28461 GCF_053610825.1 Streptomyces sp. NPDC054863
CCGCCGTCCTGCTCAATGAAGCCGAAGCCCTTTTCCGAGTTGAACCACTTCACGGTGCCAGTAGCCATTTTAAATCTCCTAAAACAGGGGCAGAGCCGGAAATCCGCACTTTACGAATTCCTCGTCGCCGCAATGACCCCATCCGGAGAGCCGGAAACCGGCAATGACCGGAAAAACAAATGTGCACCTGCCGAAGTTCTCGTCAGGCGCACATAAAGTTCATGGGTACCAAAACTGCAACTCGACTACCGTAGCACGCCCCCGCGGCAGGCGCGCGGGGGAACTTGCCAAGTCAGGAGCCACTTGGCCCGTCCCTTGGCCTACGTCCCGCTTTGCCCTGTCGGCGCCTCCCGGTGTTCTCCGGCCCTTCGCCCGGAATGCCGCTTCCCTACAGCCGCTCGATGATCGTCACGTTCGCCTGGCCGCCGCCCTCGCACATCGTCTGGAGGCCGTAGCGCCCGCCCGTCCGCTCCAGCTCGTGCAGCAGCGTCGTCATCAGCCTGACGCCGGTGGCGCCCAGCGGGTGGCCGAGGGCGATCGCTCCGCCGTTCACGTTCACCCGCCCGGGGTCGGCGCCCGTCTCCTTCAGCCAGGCCAGGGCGACCGGCGCGAAGGCCTCGTTGATCTCGACCAGGTCGATCTCCCCGATCGTCATCCCGGTCTTCTTCAGCGCGTACGCCGTGGCGGGGATCGGCGCCGACAGCATGCGGATGGGGTCCTCGCCCCGTACCGACAGGTGGTGGATGCGGGCGCGCGGCGTCAGCCCGTGCTCCCGTACCGCCCGCTCGGACGCGATCAGCATCGCCGCCGCGCCGTCGGACACCTGGGAGGAGCAGGCGGCGGTGATCGTGCCGCCCTCCATCACCGGTTCGAGTCCCGCCATCTTCTCCAGCGAGGTGTCCCGGCGCGGGCCCTCGTCGACCGTCACGTCCCCGTACGCCACCGTCTCCCGGTCGAAGCGGCCCCCGTCGATCGCCCGCAGCGCCCGCCGGTGCGAGCGGAGGGCGAACTCCTCCATGTCGCGCCGCGAGATCCCCCACTTCTCGGCGATGAGCTGCGCGCCGTGGAACTGGTTGACGGGCGCGTCGCCGTACCGGGCGCGCCAGCCCTCCGAGCCGGCGAACGGGCCCTGCGTCAGTCCCAGCGGCTCGGCGGCCCGGCGGGAGGCGAAGGCGATCGGGATCTGCGTCATGTTCTGGGTGCCGCCCGCGACGACCAGGTCCTGGGTGCCGGAGAGGACTGCCTGCGCGGCGAAGTGGACCGCCTGCTGCGAGGAGCCGCACTGGCGGTCGACGGTCACGCCCGGCACCTCCTCCGGGAGTCCGGCCGCCAGCCAGGACGTGCGCGCGATGTCGCCGGCCTGCGGGCCCACGGTGTCCAGGCAGCCGAAGACGACGTCCTCGACGGCGGACGGGTCGATGCCCGAGCGTTCGACCAGGGCCTTCAGGACGTGCGCGCCGAGGTCGGCGGGGTGGACGGCGCCGAGAGCGCCCTTCCGGCGGCCGACGGGGGTGCGTACCGCTTCGACTATGTAGGCCTCGGCCATGACGACTCCATCCGTAAGGGGTTCACTCACGTACGTACGGCGATTCCGTCCAGCACCATCGACAGGTACTGGCGGGCGATCTCCTCGGGGCTGTGCAGGCCGCCGGGCCGGTACCAGGACGCCGCCACCCACACCGTGTCGCGCACGAAGCGGTACGTGAGGCGGATGTCGAGCTCGTCCCGGAAGACGCCGTCGGCCACGCCGCGCTCCAGCGTCCCCAGCCACGCCTTCTCGAACTTGGTCTGCGAGTCGGCGAGGTAGTGGAAGCGGGGCTGTGCGGCCAGGTACCTGGACTCCTTCTGGTAGATGGCGACGGCGGCGCGGTGCCGGTCGATCTCCCGGAAGGACTCGGTGACGAGGGCCTCGATGGTCTCCCTGGGGCCGAGCCCGGCGGCGAGCACGGTGTCGTACCCCTCCCACAGCTCGGTCAGGAAGGTCGAGAGGATCTCGTCGAGCATCGATTCCTTGGAATCGAAGTGGTAGTAGAGGCTGCCGGCGAGCATCCCTGCCGCGTCGGCGACCTTGCGGACGGTGGTGGCGTTGTAGCCCTGCGCGGCGAAGACCTCGGCTGCGGTGTCGAGGAGTTCGCGGCGGCGCCGGGGGTCCGCGGTCACCTGGGGCTTCTTCTTGGTAGGCACCTGCTCATTGTGGTCGAGTGCTCACGCATGCCGGCTGCTGACCGAGACCGTCTCCCCCGTCATGTACGAGGAGTAGCCGCTGGCCAGGAAGACGATGACGTTGGCGACCTCCCACGGCTCGGCGTACCGGCCGAAGGCCTCGCGCGCGGTCAGTTCCGCGAGGAGCTCGGGCGTCGTCACCTTCACCAGGTGCGGGTGCATGGCCAGGCTGGGGGCCACGGCGTTGATGCGTACGCCGAACCCGGCCGCCTCCAGCGCCGCGCACCGGGTGAGCGCCATGACGCCCGCTTTCGCGGCGGCGTAGTGGGCCTGTCCTGCCTGGGCGCGCCAGCCGATGACGGACGCGTTGTTGACGATCACGCCGCCGTTGCCGGACTCCTTCATGGCGCGCAGGGCGGCCCTGGTGCACCGGAAGGTGCCGTTCAGGGTCACGTCCAGGACCTTCGACCACTGGTCGTCGGTCATGTCGACGAGGTCGGCTGTGCCGCCGAGCCCGGCGTTGTTGACGACGAGGTCGAGGCCGCCGTGGAGCTCGGCGGCCCGCGCGAAGAGGGCCTGGACCTGGGTCTCGTCGGTGACGTCGCACGGGAGGGAGTCGACCCGGTCGGCCCCGAACTCCTCGGCGAGTGCCTGCTGCGACTCCTTCAGCCGCCGTGCGTGCGCGTCGCCGATGACGACCCGGGCGCCCTCCTCCAGGAAGCGGCGCGCGGTGGCTCCGCCGATCCCGGCCCCGGCCGCGGCGGTGACGACGGCGCTGCGGCCCGCCAGGAGCCCGTGCCCCTTCACGTATGCGGGTGCTGTGCTCACGCCCGTACCTCCTCGGGAAGTCCGAGCACGCGCTCGGCGATGATGGTGCGCCTGACCTCGGCGAGGTCCGAACCCGCGTCCGGCTCGCGCATGCCTCGTGTTCCCGGCCGGGACCGCCCAGGCCCTTCAACCCGGCGAATTCTCCCCCGAGTTGATCCCGTAGCCAGTTCCGGATCCCGGTGCGGAACTCCTCGACGCTACTCATGGCCGTACGTTAACCTACCAAACACTTGTTAGGGAAGGATGGTTCCGCCATGCCAGCCGAGACGCCCGGCACAGCCGATGCGCCCGATGCGGCCGACGCACCCGCCGCCGAACCCGTGCGGTACGAACGCCGGGGCCCGGTCGCGTACGTCACCCTCAACCGGCCCCGCTACCGCAACGCCCAGAACTCCGCGATGACGTACGCCCTGGACGCCGCCTTCTACCGGGCCTCGGCGGACGACGGGGTCAAGGTGATCGTCCTGGCCGGCGCGGGCGAGCACTTCTCCGCCGGGCACGACATCGGCACCCCCGAGCGCGACGCCCACCTGCCCTTCGAGCGGCGGGCGGGCCTGTGGTGGGACCACTCGGACAAGGCGGGGGCGGAGAGCAGGTTCGCCCGCGAGTCCGAGGTGTACCTGGGGATGTGCAGGCGGTGGCGCGAGCTGCCGAAGCCGGTCGTGGCGTCCGTGCAGGGGGCGTGCGTGGCGGGCGGGCTGATGCTGGCGTGGATCTGCGACCTGATCGTGGCCTCCGACGACGCGTTCTTCGCCGATCCCGTCGTACGGATGGGCATCCCGGGCGTCGAGTACTTCGCGCACCCGTGGGTGATGCCGCCACGCATCGCGAAGGAGTTCCTGTTCACCGGCGACCGGATGAGCGCGCACCGGGCGTACGAGGTCGGGATGGTCAACCGGGTCGTCCCGCGCGCCGAACTGTCCGACCGCACAAGTGAGTTGGCGGAGAGGATCGCCGAGATGCCGCGTCTCGGCCTCGCCCTCACCAAGCGCGCCGTCAACCAGGCCGAGGACCTCCAGGGCCTGCACACCGGAATGGACTCCGTCTTCGGCCTGCACCACCTCGCGCACGCGCACAACGCGGAGACCGCGAAGGACCCACTGGGCGGCGTGGACGTGGCGGCCATGAAGAAGAAGGCGGGCAACTGACCGCCATGGACCTGGACTTCAGCGCCGAGCAGGACGCCTTCCGCACCGAGGCGCGGGAGTGGCTCGCGGCCCACGTCCCCGCCGCCCCGCTCCCCTCCCTGGAAACCGGGGAGGGCTTCGCCGCCCACCGCGAGTGGGAGGCCCGCCTCGCCGCCGACCGCTGGTCGGTCGTGTCGTGGCCCGAGGAGTACGGCGGCCGGGGCGCGGACATCTTCCGGTGGCTGATCTTCGAGGAGGAGTACTTCGCCGCGGGCGCACCCGGCCGGGTCTCGCAGAACGGCATCAATCTCCTCGCCCCGACCCTCTTCGACCACGCGACGGTCGAACAGCGGGCGCGCGTGCTGCCGTCGATGGCGACGGGGGAGGTCGTCTGGGCGCAGGCCTGGTCCGAGCCCGAATCGGGTTCCGACCTCGCGTCGCTGCGCTCGACCGCCGTACGCACGAAGGGCGGTTGGCTGCTCTCGGGCCAGAAGACGTGGTCGTCGCGGGCGGCCTTCGCGGACCGCGCGTTCGGCATCTTCCGCACCGACCCGGACGCGGACAGGCCGCACCGGGGGCTGACGTACCTGATGTTCGACCTGCGCGCACCCGGGGTCACCGTCCGCCCCATCGGGCGGCTCGACGGCAGGCCCGCCTTCGCGGAGCTGTTCCTCGACGGGGTCTTCGTGCCCGACGAGGACGTCATCGGGGAGCCGGGGCAGGGCTGGCGGATCGCCATGTCGGCCACCGGCAACGAGCGCGGGCTGATGCTCCGCTCCCCCGGCCGCTTCACGGCCGCCGCCGGCCGGCTGGCCGCCGACTGGCGCACGCGCGCGGACCCGTCCGACACGGCGATGCGGGACAGGGTCGCGGACGCGCTGATCGGGGCGCGCGCCTACCAGCTCTTCACCTGGGAAGCCGCCTCGCGCTTCGCCGCGGGGGAACCCATCGGCGCCGAGTCCAGCCTGAACAAGGTCTTCTGGTCCGAGTACGACATCGCCCTGCACGAGAGCGCCCTCGACCTCATGGGGTTCGAAGGCGAGTTGGCTGTCGGCGAGTGGGCGGAGGGGTATCTCTTCTCGCTCGCTGGACCGATCTACGCCGGTACGAACGAGATCCAGCGCGACATCATCGCCGAGCGCCTGCTCGGCCTCCCGAAGGGCCGCCGCTGATGCGCTTCCTGCTGAGCCGTGAACAGCGGGACTTCGCCCGCTCGCTCGACGCGATGCTGACCGCGGCCGACACCCCGGCGGCCGTACGGGCCTGGGAGGCCGGGGACCACGGCCCTGGCCGCGCGCTGTGGGCGCGGATCGCGGAGGCGGGCGTCTTCGCGCTCGCCGTCCCCGAGCCGTACGAAGGGGTGGGCGTGCTGACGGTCGAACTCGCGCTCGCCCTCCGTGAGTTGGGCAGGCATGTCGTTCCCGGCCCGTATGTGGAGACGGCTGCGGCGGCGGTGCTGCTCGCGGGCGACGCGTCCCTGGCCAAGGAGTGGCTGCCGCGGATCGCGGCGGGCGAGGCGATGGTGACCCTGACGGAGGGCGGCGGGTACGCGCTGGACGCGGACGCAGCCGACGCCGTGTTCGTACTGTCGCCGGAGCCCGCCCTCGTCCCGGCCGGCGGGGAGCTGCACATGTCGGCGGACCCGGCGCGGCGGCTGTACCGCCCGGGGGCGGGCAGGCCGATCCAGGTGACATCCGAAGTGACCGACGCGGCACGGGACTTCGCGTGTCTGCTGACCGCCGCGCAGGCGCTCGGCGTCGGTGACGCGCTGCTTGCGCAGACGGTCTCGTACGTGAAGCAGCGCACCCAGTTCGGTACGCCGATCGGTGCCTTCCAGGCGGTGAAGCACCGGCTCGCGGACACCCTGGTCGGGCTCGAATTCGCCCGGCCGCTGCTGTACGGGGCGGCGCTGAGCATGGCCCCGGCCGACATCGCGGCGGCGAAGGTGGGCGCGGGCGAGGCGGCGTACGCGGCGGCCCTCACCGCGCTCCAGTTGCACGGGGCGATCGGCTACACCCAGGAACTCGACCTCTCGCTGTGGCTGCGGAAGGCCAGGCCGCTGCGGGACGCATGGGGGACGCCGGCGCAGTGCAGGGCGCGGGTGGTGGAGGGGTAACGGGGTGGCAGGCTGCCGGTGCAGTGCGACCCCTGTCCTCGGCGCATGATCGCCAGACTTCGGTGCACCGTTCTCGACTGACCCGGCCCGCTCCAACTCGCGGGTTTCTGTTCGGCGTTGGTGGGCGGGACGGTCGACCGTCCCGACCCGCAGTGGTCCGTGGACGACGACCGGGCGACCGTCCACACCCCGGACGGCCAGGTCCTCGCCTTCCAGCGCGCCGCGGACCTCCGCCCGCCGCGCCGGCCGGACCCTCGCTCTCCGCAGCAGCTCCACCTGCACCTGGCGGTCCCGGACCTGGCCGCCGCGCACCCGGAGGTCGTGGCGCCGGGCGTGACCGATCGGCCCGCCGCGCGTTGGGCAGGGCATGAAGAAACGAAGCGTGGCCGCTGTCGCCTCTCTCGCCGCCGGTTTTGTCGCCGCCCTGGTCTCCCCCGCCCCGGGTGCGCACGCCGCCGAGCCCACCGACCGGATCGGTCCGGTGCCCGTCTCGGGCGAGCTGCTCGACGAGGTCCGGGACACCGCGACGCACGACGTCACCCGGACCGCCGCCCTGGCCGCCATCGACGTCGCCCAGGCGGGGCAGGCCGCGACCGGGAAGTAGTCCCTACCGGCCGGGACGCCCCGTGCCGCTGTGCCCCCGCACCTCAGGTCTCCCGGTGCGGGGGCACAGTCGTCTTCAGCCGTGCCGCACCGTGATGACCGCCGCGCGGCCGTCGGCGTGCAGGGCGCCCGGATCCTCCGTGCACACCACCGCGTCGTACGGGCCGAGGGTGAGGCCCGCTCCGGGGAGGGCCGCCGGAGCGTCCAGCGCCACGATCACCGTGCTGCCGTGCGGCGGTACCGTCGGCCGGAGCCGCCCCCGTACGACCTCGACGTGCGCCGTGATGTCCGCGCCCCTGCGGTACATGAGGTTGAGATTGACCACCGGGCCGTCGAGGAGACGGCAGTCGGTGGGGACGTCGCCGGGAAAGTGCTGGGGGACGTGGCGCGTGTCGACGAGGCGGGGTTCGGTGCCGTTCAGGGTGAGGGCCATGCCCATGCCCTCGACCATCGTCAGGATGCGGTCGACGTCGGGGAACGCGGAGAACGGGCCGTCGGCGGCGACCTCGGCGAGGCTGACGCGCCACTCGAAGCCGGCTGCCGACGCGCCTGCCGGGAAGCCGGTGATCTCGCGGGTGATGCCGCCGCCGTTCTTCCAGGGGACGGCGGTGCGGTCGGCGGCGCGCAGAATCCTCGTCGTCCTCGTCTCCCTCATCGCAGGACTCCCTGCGCGCGGGCCGCCGTCAGCCAGACCGGGAACTCTCGTACGAGCTGGTCGTAGAGGTCTGCTTCGGGCACGTCGGAGGGGTTCTCACCCGCGTGGAAGTAGCCCGCGTTGTCGACCAACCGCTTTTCGGGTACGGCGAGTTCGTCGAGTCTGCGGAGGAAGTCGAACTGGCTGCTGCGGGTGTTGCCGAAGCCGACGAACTGCCAGAACAGCGGGAGCCCGGCGGCCTTGCAGACGTACTTCTCGGCGGCGAGCTTGTTGACCGGCCCGCCGTCCGTCTGGAAGACCACCAGGGCGGGGGCGGTGGACCCGCTGTCCAGGTAGTGGTCGATGACCGCGTCCATGGCCAGGTGGTAGCTGGTCCTGCCCATGTGGCCGAGGCCCGCGGCGATCTCCTCGACGCGGCCCCGGTGGTTGGCGAGGCCGATGTCGGTGACCGCGTCGACGTCCGTGGAGAAGAAGACGACCGGGACGGTGCCGTCGTCGTCGAAGTGGGCCGCCAGTCCGAGCACCCGGTCGGCGAGGGCCTGCACGCTGCCGTCCTTGTAGTACGGCTTCATCGAGCCCGAGTGGTCGACGACGAGGTAGACGGCCGCGCGCTGCCCGTCCAGGCGGTGCTTGCGCAGGCTGACGCCCGCGCTCTTGTAGAGGCTGACGAGCGCGGGGGCGGTCTCCTCCACCTTGCGGAGGTCGATGGGCATGCGCGGACCCGCTTTCCGTACGTACGATCCGGGCTGCCGAGGTTACGCGATCATGGTCGGGCGGTTCGGGGCGTCGAGGCCCAGGAGTTTCGCCGGACGGCGGCGGTGGGTGGTGGGCGAGCCGAGGAAGTGGGCGGTGCGGTGACCCCTGCCGGGGGGATGGGACGTGCGGGTCGAGCGCGGCTGGTTGCGCAGTTCCCCCGCGACCCCTGTCAGGTGGCCTCGGACGTGCGGGTTGAGCGTGGCCGGGCGCGCAGTTCCCCGCGCCCCTTGGGGGGCGCGCCCGTGCCGGGTGCCCTCTACGGGCGGGTGTCTCGTTCCAGGTTTTCGATGTCGGTGAGCATTTCGTCGGCGAGGTCGCGTTCCGAGGCGTAGTAGCGCTCGGCCCACTTCAGGGTCAGGGTCGGGTACGCCCAGGCCGCCTCGTCCTTCGCGCCCTCCACGTCCGCGACGGCGCGACGGCGCATCTTCTCCGCGAACTCCCGGTGCCGGGCGAGGACTTCGCGCATCTGCTCGGGTGCGAGCAGGTGGCCGAGCCAGAGCCGCAGCATCGGGCCGTGCTTGAGGACCGGCGGGTCGACGGGGGCCTCGCGGGCCCAGCGGCGTACCGCGTCCATGCCTGAGCCGGTGATCCGGTAGACCCGCTTGTCGCGCGTCCCGGTCTCCTGGGCGACCAGGCGCGAGGAGGCGTATCCGGCCTTCTCCAGCCGCTTCAGCTCGCTGTAGATCTGGCTGAACGACGGGCTCCAGTAGAAGAACCGCAGCGACCGGTCCGACCACTTCTTCAGGTCGTAGCCGGACAGCTCCTGCCCGAAGGAGAGCAGTCCGAGCACCGCCCAGCTCGTCGCGGGCAGCCCCGGGAGGGCCGCCTCCGCACCGCCGTCGCGCACACCCTCGCCTGCTGCTTCCTTCTTCGCCACGCCCGGCAGTCTACGGGCGGACCCCGCGCTCCCCCTTCCTCAGGACGGGGCATACCTGCTAGAAGCATTCCTATTAGGAATAACCAGGATGGGCCGAGGGAGGACCACCGCATGGATCGACTACGTCGAGCAACTGCGCGAGATCGGCGTCGACGAGGTGAGGTGCCTGATCCAGATGGGCACGGTCCCGCAGGAGGCGTGCACGGAGACCGTCCGCCAGTGGGGCGAGACGGTGATTCCCCACTTCAAGGCCTTGGAGGGCAAGTGAGCATCACGCTGGAGGGAAAGGTCGTCGTCGTCACCGGGGCCGGCCGTGGCCAGGGTGCGGCCGAGGCCCGGCTGTTGGCCGAGGCCGGGGCGCGGGTGGTCGCCACGGACATCAGGGAGGAGGAGGGCCGCGAGGTCGTCAAGTCCCTTGGCGGGCAAGGGCTGTTCGTACGGCACGACGTGTCGGACGCGGCGAGCTGGGCGGAGGTGGCGACGGCCGCGCGGGAGACCTTCGGCCGGATCGACGCCCTGGTCAACAACGCCGCCCTGTGGCGGACCGCGTCCGTCGAGAAGGAGACCCGGGAGAACTTCGAGGCCCTGTTCCGGGTCAATCTCCTCGGCCCCTTCCTCGGCATCCAGGCGGTGCTGCCCGCGCTCAGGGAGGCGGGCGGCGGCGTGATCGTCAACGTGTCGTCGACGGCGGGCCTGGTCGGCATCCCCGGCCACGCGGCGTACGGGTCGACGAAGTTCGCCCTGCGCGGGCTGACCCGGTCGTCCGCGCTGGACCTGGCGAAGTACCGGGTCAGGGTCAACTCCGTGCACCCGGGCGCGATCGACACCCCGATGATCGCGGTCACGGCCGGCCGGGACTGGTCGCATCTGCCGCTGGGCCGGATGGGACACCCGGAGGAGGTCGGCGAGCTGGTGCGGTTCCTGGTGTCGGACGCGTCGTCGTACATCACGGGCGCGGAATTCACCGTCGACGGCGGTTCCACGGCCGGATGAAGCGGATCGGCGGGCGGCCGACACGGACCCACGGCCGGATGACGCGGACCCACGGCCGGATGACGCGGACCCACGGGCGGTCGACACGGACCCACGGGCGGTCGACACGGACCCACGACCGGATGACGCGGACCCACGGGCGGTCGAAGCCGCCCGGCCCGCTCACCTCATCGGGTACCGGCTGATCGACCGGCACATCACCAGCCGGTGCTCGCCGGGGCCCGAGTAGTCCGCCACGTCGGCCTCCAGGACGAAGTCGAGGGAGCGGAAGAGCCCGACAGCCGCACGGTTGCCGGGCTCCACGCTCGCCCGGATCTCGTCCACTCCGCTCCGCTCGGCCAGCCGCACCGCCTCGGACAGCAGCCTCCGGCCGTGACCGCAGCCCTGGAACCGCTTGTCGACGACCAGGCTGAGGAGCCAGCTCTCCCAGGAGCGGGCGGCGTTGGCGATCAGTACGTACCCGGCGAGGCCGGTGCTCTCGTCACCGACGTCGAGCGCCAGCAGCCCCGCGCCGTGCACGTCGAGCAACTGGCGCAGCACGGGGTACCCGTAGCCCTCGCCTCCGTAGGCCGCGCAGTCCAGCGCGACCAGCCGGGGGAGGTCACGCTCCGTAGCGGTCCGGACTTCCGCCGATTCGGTGCACTTCGGTAAAAAGCTCTCCTTTTGAGGCCACATACCGTCCTCATTTCTCTCGTCCCCCGGCGACTACGCACGAACCGTGTCACTCGGTGTACTCGCCGGAGGCCGTTCTGTCCAGCTCCGGCGCCGGGATCGGGACGGGGACCCGGGGGACGGACACGAGCCCCTGCGGCAAAGGGACTTGACCTCAAGTGCGCTTCAGATCGGAGGGTGGCGCTCATGAAGCCGATACGCGTCACCCGCCCCGCGCTCACCCTGCTGATCGTGCTGCTCGGTTATCTCACGCTCCCCATGTCGATGTCGGGCACGACCATCGCCCTCCCGGAGATCGGCCGTGCCCTCGACGCGTCGGGGCCCTCCCTCCAGTGGGTGGTCACCGGCTACTTCCTCACCGCGTCGGCCGTGATGCTCGTCGCGGGTTCGCTCGGTGACCTGTTCGGCCGGCGCAAGGTGTACGCGACGGGCGCCGCCCTCTACACGGCGGGTACCTTCGTCGCCTCCACCGCCCACGACATCCTGGTCCTGGACGTGGCGCGCACCCTGTCCGGTGTCGGCGCGGCCGGGGTGATGGCGGGCGGCGGCGCGATCCTGGCCGCCACCTTCGAAGTGGCCGCCAGGACACGGGTGTTCGCGGCGGTCGGCACGGTCGCGGGCATCGGCATCGCGGTCGGCCCTTCGCTGTCCGGGCTGCTGGTCGGCTCCTTCGGGTGGCGTACGGCCTTCCTGGTGTTCGGCGTGGCCGGGGTCGTGATCCTCGTCGCCACGCTCTTCATGCAGGAGTCGCGGGCGGCGCAGCGGCCGAAGGTGGACCGGCCGGGTGCGGTGACGTTCATCGCCGGTCTCGGACTGACCATGTTCGCGATCACCCAGAGCGGGGCGGCCCGCTGGGCCGGACTGGCGGCCGGTCTCGCCCTGCTCGCGCTCTTCGTGCGCGTCGAGCGCCGCAGCAGCCACCCCCTGCTGGACCTGGCGCTGGTCCGGGACCGGCGCTTCATGGGCTGGATCGTGGGCGGCACGGCCATCGCGCTCGGTTCGTCCGGCGTCATGATCTACTTCCCGACCTACCTCCAGGGTGCGAACGGACTCTCGGCGAACGCCGCGGGCCTGGTGATGCTGCTGATGACGGCTCCGGTGTTCGTCGTCCCGCAGCTCGGCGCCCGGCTGATCGGCCGGGGCGTGCTCCCCCGCCATCTGCTGGTCACCGCGCTCGCCCTGTCCGCCACCGGCAACGCGCTCCTCGTCGTGCTCCTGCACCCGGGCGTCGGGGCGGCGCAACTGGCCGCGCCCCTCGCCCTGATCGGCATCGCGAACGGCCTCGCCATGGGGCTGGTCGACGGTCAGGCGATGAGCATGGTCGACCAGTCCCGCATCGGCATGGCGTCCGGTCTCCTCAACACGGTCAGGGCCGGCTCGAACTCACTGATGCTGGCCGTCTTCGGGGCGGCCCTGATCGGACTGCTCGGGGTGCGGCTCGGCGACGGCGAGCTGGCCGCCGACGTGGCGGCCGGCAGGCTGGAGGGAGCCCGACAGGCGCTGCTCGCGACGGAGTTCACGTACGCGTGGAAGCTCGCGCTGATCGTGGTGGCGGTCGTCATGACGGGGGCCGCGCTCCTCGTGCGGTGGATGCTCCACCCCGTACCCGAAACGCCCGGCACTGAGCAGCCCGGCGCCGAGGAGCCTGGTGCCGAGGAGCCCGACACCGAGCAGCCCGGCGCCGAGCGGCCCGACGCCGAGCGGCCCGACGCCGAGCGGCCCGACGCCGAACCGCGCGACGCCGAACCGCTCACGGCCTCCGGAGCTCTTCTCCCAGCGGCAGCCGGTGCACCCCCGGAAGGAACTCGTCCAGCTCTCCGGGGGTGAAGCGGGCCATGCCCACCGCGTGCCAGAACTCGCCGTCCACGTCTCCGTCGCTCTTGTACCCGCCGCCCGGGGTGAGCGCCGCCCACGCGTCCGGCACGCCGACCAGGATGGCCCGCAGGGTCGCGGAGCCGTCGGGCCGCAGGTTCCACAGCCGGACCGTGCCGTCCTCGCCGCCGCTGGCCAGCGTCGTACCGTCCGGGGAGAATTCGACCGACAGCACGCGGCCGGTGTGCCCGGTCAGGTCGGCGACCTGCTGACCGGTACCGGCGTCCCAGAGCAGGATGCGGCGGTCGTCGCCGGCCGCCGCGACCAGGGGGCGGGTGGGGTGGGCGGCCACCGTCCAGAACCGGCCGCCGAGCCCTTCGAACCGGTGCACGACCTCGCCGTCCCGCCAGATCAGAACGGTGCCGTCCCAGCCCGCGCTGACCAGCCACTCCCCCTGCACGGTCTGCCCGCTCTGCCCGCCCGACCCGAAGGCGACGCCGTACACCCGGTCCGTGTGCCCGGTCAGGTCGGCGAGCAGCTCGCCGGTCGTGCCGTCGCAGATCCGTACGTGGCTGTCGTCGCAGCCGGTGGCGAGGACGGCGCTGCCGGGACGGAACGCGATGGAGCGGACCCGGCCCCGGTGCTGGTCGAGCTCGGAGACGTGGGCGCCGGTGGAGCGGTACCACAGGCGTACGGAGTCGTCGTCGTTGGCGGTGGCGAGCAGGACGCCGTCGCTGCTGAAGGCGACCGCCCAGACGTGTTCGGTCTCCGCGTCGAACTCGCGGAGGTACTCGCCGCCCGCCGGGTTCCACAGGTAGATGTCGCCGTCGTTGCTCGCGGTGGCGAGTACGGCTTCGGCGGGGCTGAAGGCGGCGGACACCAACCGGTCGCCGCGTCCTGTGAGTTCGTGGCTGCGCTGCCCGGTGCGGGTGTCCCACAGGCGGACGACGCCGTCGTTGCCGGTGGCGGCGAGCTGGCCGCCGTCCGCGCTGAACGCGACGGAGGCGACGCGGCGGCCGTGGCCGCGCAGGATGCGTTTGCCCTGGCCCGTCGCGGCGTCCCAGATGCGGGCGCCGCCGTCGTTGCCGACGGTGAGGAGCTGGCTGTCGCCGGGGCGGAACGCGCAGGCCCAGGCGGCGCCCCGGTGCTCGGCGGGCTGGCGGGGGCGCAGCGTGACGGTGTGGCCGCCGCTGCGGCGGTCGGTGACCGTCCACACGCGGACGGCGCCGTCGCTGTCGCAGGCGGCGAGGAGCTTGCCGTCGTCGCCGAAGAGGACCTGGTAGACGGCGCCGGTGAAGCTTTCCAGGGTTCCGGCGGGGGTGCCGACGACGGGGTCCCAGAGGCGGATCCGGCCCTCGGTGTCGCCGCTGGCGAGGAGGGTGCCCGAGGGGTGGAAGTCGAGGGTGTAGACGCGTCCCGCGTGGCCGGTGAGTTCGTGCAGGAGGCGGGTGCCTTCGGTGGCCCAGATGCGGACCGTGCCGTGGGCGCCCGCATCTTCCGCGCCCATGTCGGCGGTGGCGAAGATGCTGCCGTCCGGGCTGAACCGGGCCCGGTAGACGGCCCCTTGGTGTCCCGGGGCCTCCTGGACGCAGCGGCCGGTGGCCAGGTCCCAGACGCGGACGCGGGCGCCCGCGTCGCCGGTGACCAGGAGGCGGCCGTCCGGGCTGAAGACGGTCGTGTAGACGGGTGCGGTGTGCCCCGGCAGCCGGTGCAGGGGCTGCCCGGTGGCGGTGTCCCAGACGGTGACCAGGCCCTCCCGGTCGCCGGTGGCGAGGCGGCTGCCCGCCGTGTCGAGGGAGACGGGCCACACCCCGTCGGGGTGGACCTCCAGGCGGTGCAGGCAGCGCCCGGAGACCGGGTCCCACAGGCGTACGGTCCCGTCGGCGCCGCCCGTCGCGATGGTGTCGGGGCGGAACTTCACCGCGTACACGCGGCCGACGTGCCCCTGGAGGGTGCGCAGCGCGAGGCCGTTGTCGGTGCCGCACAGCAGGACGCCGCCGTCCTCGCTGCCGACGGCGAGGAGTTCGCCGTCGGGGCTGTACGCGATGGGCTCGGGGAGCCTGCTCGTCCGCATGTCGAAGCCGTACGGGACGCCCACGGCTGACGGCCGGAAGCCGGCCTCCACGGGCATGCCGGGGGCGACGGCGGCGCGCCGCAGTTCGGGGGCGGTGCGCACGGCCTCGTCCATCCGGACGTCGATGAGGGCGGCGCGCGGCCAGTTGCTGCCGGTCAGCGTGGCGCCTTCGAGGCGGGCCCGGGTGAGGCGGGCGCGGGCGAGGTCGGCGCGGGTGAGGTCGGCTCCGGTGAGGTCGGCGCGGTCGAGACGGGCGCCGACGAGGGTGGCGTCCGTGAGGTCGGCGCGGGAGAGGTTGGCGCCGACGAGGGTGGCGTCGGTGAGGTCGGCGCCGGTCAGGTCGACGCCGGAGAAGTCGCGGTGCGAGAGGTCCTCACCGGCGAGACGGGCGCCGCGCAGGTCGGCGTGCGAGGGCACCTTGAGGCGGTTGCTGATGCGTACGGCGTTGGCGCGGGCGGCGTCCGAGCCGCCGTGTCCCGGGGTGTCGAGGACGTTGCGGACCCAGCGGACGCACTTCTCGTGGTCGGCGAGGTCGCAGAGGAACTCCACGGAGAGCTGGCTGAGAAGTCCGGCGGACAGCAGTCCGTACTGCCCGCGGCCGAGCTGGGCGGCGGCCTCGCGGGCGACGAGCCACTCCACGACGGAGCCGTGGATGAACTGGAACACCCCCTCGTCGGAACGTACGAGAAGGGTGCCCGCGCCGACGGCCTGCGCGGACTCGTGGACCGTCATCGGGGACGCGGTGAGCCCGGTGAGGGTGCGGGCGGACAGATCGGTGAGCTCGTCGAGCCGCAGGGCGGAGCGCCCGGACTCCCACAGCCGCAGGGCGAGTGCGGTGACGGCCTTCCACAGGGCGTCGATGTTCAGTCCCGGCGGGGCGCCGGGGCCGCCCTGGCCGCGTACTTCCTCGTAGCTCAGCCAGGCGGTGAACACGTCCTCGTACAGGCGCGCCGGGCTGAGGGCGCGGCCCGCGCCCGCGACGGTGCGCAGTTGGTCGGCGGAGAGGTCGGCGACGAAGGACAGCAGACGGGGGTTGCGGCACAGGGCGAGGAGGTCGGGGATGCCCTGGAGGAGGTGGAAGCGCTGTTCGGCGACGTGGGCGTCGGCATAGGTGTTGCGCAGGTAGGCGTGGATCTGCTGCGGGGTGAACCCTTCGACGGACAGCACCTTGCGCTGCGGGAGGAGGCCGACCTGCTCGCCGAGTGCGGTGAGGACCTGCTGCTGGTTCTTGAAGTGCTGGGTGCGGCTGCTCACCACGATCTTGGTGTTGCCGACGCAGGCGTCGATGAGGACCTTGAGGTGGTCGGCGGCGCTGTCGTAGCTGACCCGGTTGACGAGTTCGTCGAAGCCGTCGAAGAGGAGGACGACGCGGCCCTGGGCGAGCATGTAGCGCAGGGCCCGCAGGTCGATGGTGTCGACGTGGTGGCTCGCCAGGTGGGCGGCGACCAGGCCTTCCAGGCTCTGGGCCCGGTCGAGTGTGTTGAGCGGGATCAACAGCGGGATCAGGTGCGGGAGTTGCTCGGGGATGCGGCGGGCCAGCTCGCGCAGGGCGAAGGTCTTGCCGTGGCCGAAGTCGCCGAGGAGGAGCACGAAGCGGCCGTGGTCGTCGTCGAGGAGTTCGAGGAGTGCCTCCACGAGGCCGTCGCGTTCGGCGGCGCCCTGGCCGTCGCGGCGGGAGGTGTCGCGGTAGCGCTGCGGGAGGTACAGGTCGGGGGCGTACTGGCCGCCCGCGTGCAGGTGCGCGCTCTGGGCGGCGACGTGTCCGCGCAGGTCGAGCAGCCCTTGGAACTGGAGGAAGCTGCGCACCTGGACGCGCACCCCGTGTCGGGCGGCGCGTTCGCGCAGGCCGCGCTCCGGGGCGTCGCCCGCGTACACGAGGACGGCTTCGGCCGTGTCGTTGCTGGTGGCGGCGCTCGCGTGGACCTGCGCGGCGAACCGGTCGAGGTCGTCCTCGGTGGGGGTGGAGGGGTGGACGGCGATGCGCTGCTGGCGCACGACGCCGTCCTCCTGCCAGGTGGCCAGTATCTGCGCCATGTCCTCGGGCGAGCGGCGGGCCGCGTCACGGAGGCTGACGCCCTCGCGGCGGACCCGGCAGATCTCCTTGACGCGCTCCACGAGGGAGTCGGCGGGGTCGGCCGGGGGTTCCGGCTGCGGCGGTACGTCGGCGAAGGCGAGGTCCGGCAGGTCGGGGACGGGAAAGACGCGGGAGGTGCGGTGCCAGTCGGCGGCGAAGGACTGCGGGGCGGCGGCGGGGCGGTCGCTCCAGCGCTCGGCGCCGTCGGCGGTGATCCGGAGCAGTTGGAAGCGGGCGGGGGCGGCGGCGCCGAAGACCTGGAGGGGGGCGGGGCCGGACTTCGCGGCGCCGGGGCCGGCCGCCGGCTCCGAGTGGCTCGGCCGCCCGGTGTCCGTGCGCGGTCCGCCCGTCGGCCCGTGCAGCAGCAGGTTCAGGCGGGGTGCGGCGAGCCGGGCGAAGGTGTCGGCGTCGCGCAGGGCGCCGGGGCCGCCCGCCGCGTCGCCCGGCCGGTGCGCGGCGGTGAGCGGGTGCCGCAGCGCGCCGATGCGGAGCCAGCCCTCCGCCTCGTACCGGCGCAGGGACTCGGCGAACCAGGCGGCCTGGTCGCGGCCGATCAGTCCGTACTGCTCCTCGGGGCGGTGGCTGAAGGCGATGGAGGAGTTGAATCCGGCGACGACCGTGTGCAGTTCCGGCACCGGGAACAGGGTCCACGGCTGGTCGCTGTCGAAGACGGTGTCCAGACCCTGGTAGAAGCTGCGGAACAGCCGGGTGTAGTGCCGCCACTTCGGCCAGTACGGAGGCTGCGGGGCGACCTCGTCGGCCTCGCAGGTGTGGAAGTAGCCCAGGCAGGCGGCCTGGCTGACGTCCTGCCCGCCGGGCACGATGACGACGCGCTGCGGCGGCAGTTCCAATTGGGAGCGCAGCGCGGTGAGGAAGCTGAGGGCCTGGTCGCACTCGCGGGGGCTGCCCGATGCGGTGAGGTCGCCGGTGACCACGAGGAGGCCGGGGTCGGGGGCGCCCGCGTCGCGGAGTTCGATGAGGTCGCCGCGGATCTCCCGGGCGAGGGTGTCGGGTTCGCGGCCCCGCCCGAAGTCGGGCCCGGCCAGGTGCAGGACGCTGACCTCGCCCCGGCCGCCGCCGCTGCCGCCGGACAGCGGGTAGGCGGGTGCGCGGACCGGGCGCCGCCGGCCCGCCCAGCCGGGGCCGCCGAGCCTGCTGGGGCCCGCGGGCCCCGGCGCGTCGGGCAGGGCGGACGCCTGGCGCGCGCTGCCGGGGAAGCCGGGGCGGCGCAGGGGTCGGGCGTTGCCGTCCAGGGCCTGTTCGATACGGGTGAGGAGCATGGAGCGGGCGGTCTGCGGGTCGGCGACGCCCACCAGGTCGACGTACGTGAGGGTGGCGAGCAGCCCCTCGATGGGGATGTCCTCCACGCGGACGGTCAGCAGTCTGCGCTCCGGCGCCTGCGGCGAGGCGCGCAGGGCGGCCTGCCACTCCATGCGGCCGTACGTGGAGCGGGCGTAGTGGCGGGAGAGCACGGCGATGACGGCGGCGGACTCGCTGACGCCCCGGTCCATGAAGTCGATGAAGTTGGTGCCCGCGACGAAGTCCCAGGCCTGTACGACGGTCCGGTAGCCGGCCTCCTCCAGCGTCCACGCTATCCAGGACGCCCACTGCTCGTCGGCCGGGGAGTAGCTGATGAAGAAGTCCAACTCACTTGACCCGTCGCCGAGTTCACCGTTGGTCGCCATACGCCTCATGGTAAAGCGCCGTACCAAGGAATTAATGTGGCGCGCGTGCCCCTTCTCAGCCGTCCCCTGCCCGGCCCGCTCCGGCGCCTCCATCCACTGGACTGGGTGGCTTTCGGGCTGCTCGCGCTCGGGCTGGTCGCGGTGGCGACGGGGCTGCTGCCGACCGGTCCCGCCGGGGACGTGATGGCACGCATCGGGCCGCTCCTCGCGTTCCTCGCGACGGTGATCGTGCTCGGTGAGCTGACGGGGAAGGCGGGTGTCTTCGACGTCGTCGCGTCGTGGGTGGCCCGCACGGCACGCGGCAACTACCTCGCGCTGTTCGGGCTGTGCGTCGTCTTCGCGTCCGTCACCACCATCGCCCTGAACCTCGACACCACGGCGGTGCTCCTGACGCCGGTGATGCTGGCGCTCGCGGCCCGGGTGGGCATCGCCGCGCTGCCGATGGCGATGACGACGGTGTGGCTCGCGAACACCGCCAGTCTCCTGCTCCCCGCCAGCAACCTCACCAATCTCCTCGCCGCCGACCGGATCGCGCTCTCCGCCTCCGGTCTGGCCGCCACCCTGTGGGCCGCGCAGCTCGCCTCGATCGCGGTGACGATGGCCTGCCTGTGGGGCTTCTACTGGCGGCGCGGCAGACGCGGCGCCGACCGGTACACGCCGCCGACGGCTCCGGTCCCGGCGGATCCGGTGCTGTTCCGGGTGAGCGCGGCGGCGTGCGGCGGGTTCCTGCTCGCCATCCTGGTGGCGGACGTGGCGCTGTGGGCGGCGTCGGGCGCCGCCGCACTGGTCGTCGTGGTGGTGTTCGCGGTCCGCCGCCGGGGCGAGCTGAAGTGGTCACTGATCCCGTGGCGGCTGCTGGTGCTGGTGCCCGGCATGTTCCTGGTCGTGGAGAGTGTCAACAGCAACGGCCTGCACACCCTGCTCGCCGCCGCCCTCGGCTCCGACGACGGACTGCTCGGCATGCTGCGCTCGGCGGGCGTCGGAGCGGGCGTCTCGAACGTACTGAACAACCTGCCCGCGTACGTGGCGGGCGAGGCGGCCGTCCCCGACGGCAACCACCACCAGCTCCTGGCCCTCCTCGTCGGCGTCAACGTCGGCCCGGTCGTCACCCCGTGGGCGTCCCTCGCCACCCTGCTGTGGTTCGAACGCTGCCGCTGGCACGGTACGCAGATCGCCATCGGCCGCTTCCTCGGCACGGGCCTGGTGCTCGCGGTCGCGGGCACGCTCGCCGCGACGCTGGCGCTGGCGGCCACGACCTGACGGGCGGACGGCCGTGGCCCAGCGAACCGGCGGGCGGCTGCGGCTGCGGCTCAGTGAACCGGCCTGCGGCCGTGGCTCAGCGGGTGGCCCTGGCCACCTCCTCCAGTACGTAGTCCAGCGTCTCGCCCCGACCCGCCACGAAGCTCCGCCCACTGCCCGGCCCGCTGAACCCCGGCCGGAACGGCGCCCCTTGGAGCGTCCGCAGCTCGACTCCCGCCTCGGCGGCGAGCAGCGCCCCGGCGGGCAGGTCGATGCCCTCCGCCCGGTAACCGACGAACGCGTCGATGGCCCCCCTGGCCAGCAGGCTCCACCCCACGAGCGGCGCCCACAGCTGCAGGACCCGGCGGCAGCGCTGCTCCAGGGTGGTGCGCAGAGCGGCGGCAACGGGGTCGGCGCGCGTCACCGAGTACCCCTGGGTCCAGGCGACGAGGGGTCCGGCGGCGGGGAGCACGGGGGCCGGCCCCGGCAGCGGCCCGCCGGGACCGTGGGCGCCCTGCCCGGCGACGGCGTACCAGGTCTGGTGGCTGACCGGCTCGTGGACGACGCCGACGACGGGGCGTTCGCCGAGGCAGAGGCCGACGCCGACGACGTACACGCAGAGCCCGATCGCGACGTTGTTGCTGCCGTCCAACGGGTCGACGAGCCAGGTCCGCCGCCCCGCCCCCGCCAACTCCCCCGACTCCCCTGCTTCCCCCGCCAACTCCCCTGCCTCCCCTGCCTCCTCCGAGACGATCCGGTCGCCGGGGAAGTGCTGCCGCAGCCGCCCCAGCACGATCTCCTCGGACGCCAGGTCGAGATCGGTCACCACGTCCCCCGCCGCGCCCTTCCCCGCGACGGTGCGCACCTGCCCGTACCGGTCGCGCAGCAGGCCACCGGCCTCCTCGACGGCTGCGGCTGCCACCTTCCGCTCGTACGAGAAAGCGAGCTCCTCATCGTGCATGGTCCATCCTCCCGAGCGCCGTGCTGACGTTCCGGACGGTCTGTCCCGTGCTGCACAGCCGGCGTGCCGTCCGGCCGGCCCGGCCGTCCAGCGGGCCGAGCGACAGGTCGGCGCACCCGGGCCGGGCGAGGCCGAGGACCAGGGTGGCCGCCGGGCGGGCGGGCAGTACCTCGGTGGCGTGGAACTCCCCGGCGGGCAGGGTGTAGCTCTCGCCGCCGGAACTGACCCTGCGGGGTCCCGGTTCGCTGCGTACCAGGACGGGGGTGGGGCGGATCTCGTCGGTGCCGTCGGGCGTGCTGTGCACCTCGAAGACGCGGTGGGTGGGACGGCCTGCGCCGTACTCCGTACGGACGAGGAGGTTGGCGACCTGCCCGTACAGGACGTGGCTGCGCAGGTCCCAGCTGTGGGCGTGCATCGGTGACGTTCCGGGCTCGGGAGCGAGGCCCGGCTCGAAGAGGTGGACGCAGATGCCGCGTGCGCCGTCCCGTACCAGGGGCAGGCAGAGGAAACCGAGCGGATGCCGCACGGCGGGCAACTCCCGCTCCCCGGAAGCTATTTCGGCGAGCGCGGCACGCGCCCGGTCGTGCAGGAGGGTGGCGTGCGTCCGGTCCAGTGCCGCTGCGAGTTCGTCGTAGTCCAAGACGTGGTCCATGGGTACGCGCCCCCGAGGGGGCACCTCACCTCCGGTAGGGGTCCTCCGCATGCAGGGCCTTGACGATGATTTCGCCGATGTCGCTGTCGGTGAAGGCGCGCGGCAGCGGCAGCCGCACCAGCTCGAAGAGTTCGCGCACTTCGTCGACGGTGGGCTCGGGGGCGAGCGAGGGGGCGAGCCGCAGATCGAGCTCCCTGGCCTGCTCACGGCTCTGGTGGAGCTCGGTGACGTAGTAGTCGTACAGCGGCTGGCCGCGTCTGATCAGCAGGTTCGTGCGCGAGGTGTCGTCCTGCGTGATGACCAGGCAGGTCTCGGAAAGGTCGAAGCGCAGGGTGGAGACGACCGAGGACAGATGGACGGCGATCTCCAGGGTGGCGAGCTGCTGGCGGTAGCAGCACGCGGCGAGGACGGTCGCGTACGCCTCCTTGCGGACCCGGTCCTTGGTCCACAGGGCGGCGTGGGCGGTGTCGCGCTGTCCGGCGAACATCTGCCGGAAGCGGGCGTAGGCGGTGCAGGCCCGCTCGTCGTCCGGATTGACGATGTCGATCTTGATGGTGAGCTGGGAGCGCTGCACCTTGGCGGCGGCGACGCACTGCGGGAGCGTGACGGCGCGCAGATAGGTGCCGGTGCCGCCCTTGAAGTACCAGAGGTGGGTGTGCCGGCGGGCGTCGCGCAGGGCGTCGCCGACCTGGCTGCCGATCAGGGAACTCACCATGGCCTGGTCCTCCAGGGCGCGGCGGGTACCGGCCAGCGCCTCCTGGATGCTGGCGGGCTGGCGGACCCGCTCGACGATGGAGCCGATGGCGAGGGCGCCGAGGACGAGGAGGGTCGCGCCGGAGACGACGTCGTCGGTGAGGACGTCGCCGAAGATGTCGATCAGGCCGATGGTGAGCGCGATGGCCGCCGCCACGACGACGTCGACGTTCCTCATGACCCAGGTGACGGTCCGTTCGAGCCGTCCTGCGGGCCGTCCTGCGGGCGCTGACATGTGCACACCTCCCCCGTCGTACTCGATCGTAGGCAAGTGGGGGTGGGGGCGCCAGGGTGCGCAACTCCCCGTCCTGGAACGTCTTTTCCCCCGTCCGCGGGAGTCGCTCCCTGCTGCTTCTTCTGAAACCATTCGTTCACCGTCCCTATGCGGCAAGGGGGTTGCAGTGTGAGTGGCAGGGAACAGGCCGGGCCGGGGACGGGCCGCCGACGTGCACTGCTCGTCGGGATCACCGCGACCCCGGACCTGACGGACGTGGACCGCCGTCCCGACTTCGCCGAGGACTTCCCGCCGCTGCCCTTCGTGGACCGGGACGTGACGCGGCTGTGCGAGGTGCTGGAGCGGTCGGACTACGAGGTCACCGCCTGCCATCCCGGGCACACCGACCCCAGCAGGCGGAAGGTGGGCCACAACGACCTGCACGGCCGGCTGGACGTCTTCTTCGCGTCCTGCGAACCGGGCGACACGGCCCTCGTCTACCTCTCCGGCCACGGCGTCTTCCTCCACAACCGGGACTACCTGGTCCCCTCGGACGCGAGGCCGGACCTCGGGAGCCCCGTCGGCACCCCCACGCCCAACGTGAATACGCTGCTGGGCGCCGACCCGAAGGACCTGCTGGGCAGGAGGGTGAAGAAGGGCGTCACGGTCGCCGTCTTCCTCGACATGTGCCGTACGGAGGGCTGGAGCGACGCCCCGCCGCGCAAGGTGCTGTCCGAGGCCGAGAACACCTTCTGGCTGTACAGCTCCAGCGTGGGGCGTCCCTCGTACGGCGATCCCTCGACGGGCAGCTTCTTCGCCCGCGCGCTGGCGGAGGCGCTCGGCCCGGACACACCGCCGCAGAACTTCCACGCCATCGCCTCGCACACGCAGGCGGTGCTGTGGCGGCTGTTCGCCGGACGGCCGGAGGAGCCGCCGACGGTCCAGAGCATCGGCGACCACCTGCCGGACGCCGCCGCCCACCTGGTGGAGTGGTGCAGGGGCTCGCGGCGGACGTCCCGCTGGACCGAGGCGGTACGGGACAGCGAGCTGTGGCGGCACACCTCCCACCCCGAGCTCCACGAGCAGGTCCTGGGACGGCTGGAGCTCCTGGTCGAGGAGGTCGTCGGACTGGGTGCGGGGACCGCGGCCCGCGGCGAGGACCCGTGGGGCGACCCGGAACACCCCGGTCAGGTGGCGGAGCGGGTCACCACGTGGCTCGGGCGGCTCGTCGGATGGGCGGGACTGCGGGAGACGGAGCTCCTGTCGCCCGCCGAGACGGCGATGCTGCTGGCGGCGCCGGTGCTGCACGAGGGTGTCCTCACCGTCGTCCTGCACGACCTGAGGACCGTGTTCGGCGCGGATCTGGGTGCGCCGCCCGCCGCGGCGCAGGCCGGCAGACTCGCCCGGGTGCAGGCCGACGCCGTCGACGTACTGCGTGCCCACTCCCCGGTGAAGCGTGCGGCCCAGTCGCTGCGCGCACGGGGCCTGGACGACGCGGCACGGGCCGCCGACCACTGGCTGCGGCACCGGTTCGTCGCGGACTGGGACCTGCCGTGGGAGCCGGGCGATCTGCGGGACGGGCGGGAGCGGTCGCCGGACTACCCGGAGGTCGACCGGCTGATCGACCTGGCCACCGACGCCGTCTGCTGCACCGGGGACGCCCGGGGGACGGGTGCGTACGGATCGGTCGCGTCGGTCGCGGCCGAGATCCGCCGGATCGTCGGGCTCCAGATCCGCCAGGTGGCCGGTCATCTGACGGTCAGACCCGCCGACAGCCCCCGCATCAACAGCGTCGACGCGGACACCCACCGGGGCTGGGGCGACTACCCGCCACTGCCCGGCAGTACCTGGCGCGGCCGACGGATGGCCCAACTCCTCTACACCGCAGGGCTGTTGGCGGCCGACCCCCGCCGGATGTCCGGTGTCCTGGTCGAGCACCTGGCGGCCCTCTCCGCGCTCCGGCCGGCCGAGGTGCTCACCTCCCTGTCGCAGACCTTCGGCTTCGCCGGGCCGGACGCACAGCGCCGGCTGGGCGTGCACTTCCCCGGCTGTCCCCACCCCGCGCTCCACTCGGCGGTCGAGGAGCTGGCGGAGCAGGCCGACCGCACGGTGCGCGCCCTGCACAAGGAAGAGAGCAGCAGCCCGCTGCTGCGGGGAATCCCCCGCCGGGTGGACGCCGGCCGGATCGTGCCGGAGGACCAGAAGTACCGGGTGCCGCTGGAGCGGCTGCGGCTGGCCGAGGACGAGATCCGCCCGCTGCTCATGGGCACCCAGCTGTACGGCGACCGGATGCTCGCCGTCCGCGAGCTGTACCAGAACGCGCTCGACGCGTGCCGCTACCGCAGCATGCGGGTCGCCTACCGCATGCGGGGCGAGAAGCACCCGTGGTGGGAACCGAAGATCACCTTCACCCAGGACGTGGACGCGGAGGGGCGGCCGTACATCGAGTGCGTGGACTCCGGCACCGGCATGAACGAGGAGCGGCTGGTCTCGATGTTCGCCCGGGCCGGCAAACGGTACGAGCAGGACGCCCAGTTCGTGCAGGAGCTCCGCAACTGGCGGCGGGCCAAGGTGGCGGTCACCCCCCTCAACAGCCGTTTCGGCATCGGGGTGTTCAGCTACTTCATGCTGGCGGAGGAGATCGTCGTCTGGAGCACCCCGGTGGACCTGTACGGCGAGCCGGTGCCCCGGGACAGCATCCAGGCCGAGATCCAGGCGGGGTCGGGGCTGATCCAGTTCCGCACCCCCGACCTCAGGCTGCTGCCGGGCGGGGGGACGCGGGTGCGGCTGTACCTCACCGAGCGGGACGAGCCCGCACCCTCGCTGCTGATGACACTGCGGAAGTACCTGCGGGTCAGTGACTGCACGGTCGTCGCGCAGGGAACCGGCGGCTCCGGCGCGCAGCCCTTCGGTGCGCAGCCCCCGGCGGTGTGGAAGCCCGGCGTGCTCCAGCCGCTGGACGACTGGTTCGGCCCGGCGTGGCGGCTGACCGAGGACATCTGGCTCGTCCAGGGCGGGGGGCAGGTGCTGCTCGACGGGGTCCTCATCGAGAAGGCCCCGCACCCGTACGGCTATGTGATCAGCCTCCGCGAACGCCACCGGCCCGAGCCGAGCGTGGACCGCAACCAGTTGCACGCGTACGACAAGGACCTCGTCCAGCAGGAGATACTCGCCGCGGTCCCGCGTCAGAAGCCCGGGTGGGACGAGGTCCTCGTGCCCTCGCTGTGGAGGCTCGTGAGCGACGAACCACGGCTCTCGGTCCCGGTGGTGCGGTCCCTGCTGCCGACGGCCACCGCGACTCTGGGGTGGTGGGCCGGGGACGACACCAAAAGGCTCCCGACCGTCCCGCTGTCCACGCTGGGATGCCTGCCGCTGGACAGCGACAGCGCCGACGACTGGATCGTGGACCGGCGGGAAGGCTCCTCCGCCCGCAGGTACGAGAACTGGGTCGTCTCGAAGTGGCGGAGAAGCCGTACGGGTGCGGCCCAGGAGCCGGGTGCGGCCCCGGAGCCGGATGAAGACTTCCTGCCGAGCGGCTACCCCGCGCCGGAGGCACTCGACGCCCTGCTGTTCCGCACCGCTCCCGCGGAGTGCTCCACCGCGCTGCGGGCGGCACACGACGCCGGTGTCTCCGTGGGCCTGGCCCTGCGCGCGCTGCGCCGGTACGCAATCGTGGGCATCCGGGTGCCGACGGTCGCCGACATCCGCGGTCTCCGTGGACTGCGGCCCTCCGCACACATGGCGGAGCTGTACGTGGGCTATCTGGAGGCCGCCGCCGTCGCCCGGCAGTTCCCGCAGGCCGCTCCGGCGGTCCACGCTCCCCTGCTCGCCCTGTCGCACGAACACGGCGTCACGCTGGGCGAGGCCTGTTCCCTCCTGCTGGAGCTCCTCCCCGTGGACCCGGCCCTGCCCGCTCCGCCCGCGCTGAGCCCGTCCCTCGCGGGCTCGACGGTCTCCACGGGCGAGCTTCCCTGGCTCATGGACGAGGCCCGCTCCGACGACCGTTTCATGCCCGGTTCGCCGAGCGTCGCCGAGTTCCTCGTCCGCCCCGACCCCGCCGAACTGGTGCAGCGCCTCCAGCGGTGGAAGCCGTTCGGGGTCGCCCTCCCCCGGGACCTGGAGGCCGAGGCGGTGGCGCACCCTCCGCTCTCCGACCGGATCCAGCGCCTGCTGTCGGAGGACCGCGACGCGCTGGCCCCGTGGCTCGGCCGGGCTCCCGACCTGTACGACCTGGTGTACGCGTCCGCCGCCGCCCAGGAACCGCTGGGAGACATCGCGGGCGAGGCACGGACCGCACTGGCCGGCACGGGGTGGGACGTGCCCGACGTGCCGGACGAGGCACGCGACTGGATCGCCCCCACCTGGGTCCAGCCGCTCATCCCGAAGTCCGCGGCGCCCAGGCACCCCCTCGGCCCCAGCTGGATCGCGCTGCGCCAGCCGTGGGGCCAGGAGCCCGACAGCGACCACCAGGAGCGTGTCGACGCACTGCGGAAGCTGACGCTGTGCGGCATCCTCACCACCGGCTCCCCCGAGCTCTGGTCCCGGGTCGCGCACGCGACCGGCCACCAGCAGGTTCCCCTGATCCCCGTACGGACGTTCCTGGAGACGTCCGGGGTGGCGGCCGACGGAACGGTCTCGTACGCCTCCCTGTTCGCCTTCAGCGTGTCCAACCGCATCCCGCTGGAGGAGTCCGCCGCGCTCTTCGGCCAGGCCGCGGACTCCTTCCTGCTCCAGGTCCCCGTGCTGCCCGGGGGAACCGGGTCACTGACTCCGACGGACGACGAGGAAAGGGTCCTGTGCGACCTGCCGAGACCGCCGGACGCCTTCACCCGCACCCTCACCCTGGCGCGCCTCCTGCACTACACCCGGACCAGGCAGCGCCCCCTGTCCAGGAGCATCGCCCTCCTCTCCGCCTACACCCCCCTGGGCGCCCCGCCGCCTCCCGGCGACTTCACGGGACCCGACGCCGACCTGCTCGCCGACTTCGTGCCGGACGAGTTCGACCTGGCCGCCTTCGAGGGCGGGCTGCTCGGCCCCGGCACCCTGGGGCCGCTGGAACTCGTCCTGGTGGCCGGGCGGTTCGGCCGCACGCTCGGGGAGACGTACGCGCGCTACGCGCCCTTCCGCTGCCTGGGCCTGGACGTCACCGTCCGCAGGCCCACCCCCGAGGAGGAGTCCCTCGCCCCTGACTGGCGGGACGTCGTCCTCCTCACCACCGAACTGACCGGCCGGGCGCCCGCTCTCGTCGGCCGGGTCGATCCCGACCACATCCGGCTCTGTCACGAGGAGACCGATCTCGACGTGGCCGGGGTCAGGGCGCGGCTGACCGCCTACTCCGCGCTCTTCTCCTTCCAACTCCCGCCGCCGGAGGAGCAGTTCACATGAGCCCACCCGTCCCGTACGACCCGAGCCGCTCCGTTCCCACTGCCGTGACCGGCTTCGTCTGGTCGCTCGTCGACGGCGACCAGGCGGGGTACCAGGCCGTCGGCCCCTGCCCCGTCTGCGGCTGCCGCTTCACCGCGCGCTGGCCGTGGGGGCAGGTGTCGCTCATCAAGGGCGGCGGATTCCGGAGGCGGCGCAAGGCACCCGACCCCAGCCTGCCGTGGCCCCACCCGTGCTCCTGCGACTCTCCGCACCTGGGCCGGTCACAGAGCACGCCCTCGGGCTGCGGGGCCCGGCTGAAGATCGAGGTACCGGCCGGCGGGCTCCCCCGGTGAGCGGCGGCTCCGGTTTCGACGACGAGCAGCTCCAGCGCGCGATGCACCGCGCCAAGGAGATGGCCGACCCGCAGTTCCAGCTCCAGATCGCCCGCCAGCAGGCCGAGGGCTACCGGAACTTCCTCGCCTCCCTGACCGGGCTGCTCACCGCCGTCTTCGTCCTCAAGGGGCAGGAGAACCTCAGCAAGCTTCCCGAGACGTGGCGCTGGACGGTCGTCGCCCTGCTCCTCGCCGGGTTCGTCGCGCTGATCGTCGCGTCCTGGCTGGCGGTGCTGGCCGTGCACGGCAGGCCCGGGGAACAGGTGGTGCTGGTCGCCCACGAGATCCTGCGGGCGGAGGCGGCCCGGGTGCGGCAGATCTGGCGGCTGGTCGAATGGGCCCGCTGGCTCGCGCTGCTCGGCGTGCTGGCCGTGGCCACCGCCGTGATCATCACCTGGATCGTCCCCAGCACCTGAGCCGGCCGGTGACGCGCCGCGGCGCCCGCCCCTTG
>NZ_JBSGZD010000086.1:0-28341 GCF_053610825.1 Streptomyces sp. NPDC054863
CCGCAGTTGCGGTGGGGCCCTCCCTCATGAGGTCTGCGCTGTCAGACCCTGTTGCGCAGCAGCGTCCGCATCGTCCGCATCGCGACCGACAGGTTCGCCAGGTCGAAGTCGTCCGAGCCCTGGATCTCCTCCAGGGTGGTGCGCGCACGTCCCAGCAGGGCCGCGTTCTTCTCCTCCCACGCCTTGTAGCGCTGCTCCGGCGTGGAGCCGCCGTTCCCGGTGGACAGGACGTCCTGGGTCAGGCCGGCGTGAGCGGCGTACAGGTCCTCGCGGATGGAGGCGCGTGCCATGGACTGCCAGCGGTCGGCACGCGGCAGCTCGACGATGCGGTCCATCAGCTGCGTGATGCCGAGCCGGTCACCGAGGTCGTAGTACACCTCGGCGACGTCCATCGGGTCCTTCTC
Source organism: Streptomyces sp. NPDC054863 (assembly GCF_053610825.1). NCBI lineage: Bacteria > Bacillati > Actinomycetota > Actinomycetes > Kitasatosporales > Streptomycetaceae > Streptomyces > Streptomyces sp. NPDC054863. The sequence goes on from NZ_JBSGZD010000086.1 coordinate 405, forward strand.
GATGCGCTCCGCGATCGCGACCACGTCGAGGATCGGGAAGGCCGAGGAGAAGCCCGCCACACGCAGTGCGAGGTCCTCCGGCACGCCCGTCCCCGTGAGCTCCTCCAGGATGCCCTGGTACCACTCCAGGTCGGCGCCGCGCAGCAGCTTGGGCAGGTCGGCCCAGACCTGCGCCACGCCCGCGCTGAAGAACTCGATGGTCTCGCCGATCTCCAGCGGCTGCGGGCGGTTGCCGAGCAGCCAGCGGGTGCCGCGCTCGACCAGGCGCCGCGAGTGCAGCCGGATCCGCGTCTGGACATCGGCCGGGACCTTGTTGTCGAGGGCCTCCACGGCGTTCCAGACGTCGCTGAGACCGAAGATCGCGCGGGCCGCGAACTGTGCCCGTACGACCTCCTCGATGGAGGCGCCGGTCTCTTCGCGCAGCCGGTGCAGGAAGGTGGAACCACCGGTGTTGACGGTGTCGTTGACCAGCACCGTCGTGATGATCTCGCGGCGCAGCGCGTGCGCGTCGATCTGCTCGGCGAACTTCTCGCGCAGCGCGTGCGGGAAGTACTCGTGCAGCAGCACCCGCAGGTGCGGGTCGTCCGGCAGGCCGGTGGAGATCAGCTCGTCGGCAACGGTGATCTTCGTGTACGCGAGGAGGACGGCCAGCTCGGGCTGCGAGAGGCCCTTGCCGTTGTTCAGCAGTTCCCTGATCTGACGGTCGGTGGGCAGGAACTCCAGGGCCCTGTCCAGGTGACCGTCCCGCGTCAGGCGCCGCATGAAGCGCTGGTGCGCGTGCAGCAGCGACGGCGACTGGGCGACCGCGTTCGACAGGGCGGTGTTCTGCGCGTAGTTGTTGCGCAGCACCAGGGTGCCGACCTCGTCGGTCATGGCCGCGAGCAGCTTGTTGCGCTGCTTGACGGTCATGTCCCCGTCCGTGACGAGGGCGTTGAGCAGGATCTTGATGTTCACCTCGTGGTCGGAGGTGTCGACACCGGCGCTGTTGTCGATGGCGTCGGTGTTGATCCGGCCCCCGGCGCGCGCGAACTCGATGCGTCCCAGCTGCGTCGCACCCAGGTTGCCGCCCTCGCCGACGACCTTGACCCGCAGGTCCTCGCCGTTGACGCGGATCGAGTCGTTCGCCTTGTCGCCGACGTCCGAGTTGGATTCGACGGACGACTTCACGTACGTGCCGATGCCGCCGTTCCACAGCAGGTCCACCGGCGCCTTGAGGATGGCCTGCATCAGGTCTGCGGGGGTCATCTTGGAGACGCCCGCCGGCAGCCCGAGCGCCTCGCGCATCGCGGCGTTGACCGGGATGGACTTGGCGCTGCGCGGGTGGATGCCGCCGCCCTGCGACAGCAGTTCCTTGTTGTAGTCGGCCCAGGAGCTGCGGGGCAGCTCAAAGAGGCGGCGGCGCTCGGCGTAAGAGAGGGCCGCGTCCGGGTTCGGGTCGATGAAGATGTGCCGGTGGTCGAAGGCCGCGACGAGGCGGATGTGCTCGGAGAGCAGCATGCCGTTGCCGAAGACGTCGCCGGACATGTCGCCGACGCCGACGACGGTGAAGTCCTCGGTCTGGCTGTCGTGTCCGAGCTCCCGGAAGTGCCGCTTCACGGACTCCCAGGCGCCTCGGGCGGTGATGCCCATGCCCTTGTGGTCGTAGCCGACGGAGCCGCCGGACGCGAAGGCGTCACCGAGCCAGAAGTCGTACGCGACGGCGATCTCGTTGGCGATGTCGGAGAACGTCGCGGTGCCCTTGTCGGCGGCGACCACGAGGTACGTGTCGTCCTCGTCGTGCCGTACGACGTCCCTCGGGGGTACGACCTCGCCCGCCACCATGTTGTCGGTGATGTCGAGCAGCGCCGAGATGAACGTCCTGTACGAGGCGATGCCCTCGGCCATCCACGCGTCGCGGTCGACCGACGGGTCCGGGAGGTTCTTCGCGACGAAGCCGCCCTTGGCGCCGACCGGCACGATGACGGTGTTCTTCACCATCTGCGCCTTGACCAGGCCGAGCACCTCGGTACGGAAGTCCTCGCGCCGGTCCGACCAGCGCAGACCGCCGCGCGCGACCTTGCCGAAGCGCAGGTGCACACCCTCGACGCGGGGCGAGTACACCCAGATCTCGTACGCCGGGCGGGGCGCGGGGAGGTCAGGGATCGCCTGCGGGTCGAACTTCATCGAGACGTAGGAGTGCGGCCTGCCGTCCTGTGCCTTCTGGAAGAAGTTCGTTCGCAGCGTCGCCTTGATGACGGTCAGGAAGGAGCGCAGGATGCGGTCCTCGTCGAGCGAGGCGACCTGTTCGAGCGCTCCGTCCAGCTCTTCGAGCAGCCCGTCCGTCAGCTCCGTGCCGGCCTTCTGCCGCTCCGGCGACATCCGCGCCTCGAAGAGGGAGACCAGCAGCCGGGTGGTGTGGACGTTGTTGCGGAGGGTGTCCTCCATGTAGTCCTGGCTGAAGGTGGACTTCGCCTGCCGCAGGTACTTCGCGTACGCGCGCAGCACCACGGCCTGCCGCCAGCTCAGCCCGGCGCGCAGCACCAGGGAGTTGAAGCCGTCGTTCTCCGCGGCGCCCGTCCAGACGGCCGCGAAGGCGTCCTGGAAGCGCTCGCGGGCGTCGTCGGCGAGGTAGTCGCCGTTCAACAGGTGCTGCGGCAGCCGCAGCCCGAAGTCGTAGATCCACGCGTGCGTACGGTCCGCGCAGCGCAGCTCGTACGGACGCTCGTCGACGACCTCGACGCCGAGCAGCTGGAGGACCGGGAGCACGGCCGACAGGGAGACCTGCTCGCCGGTCCGGTAGATCTTGAAGCGGCGCTCGCCCGCTCCGGCGCCCACCGGCTCGTAGAGGCTGAGGGCGAAGTCCTTCTCGTCCTGGCCGAGCTGCTCCAGGTGAAGCAGGTCGGCGACGGCGGAGCGCGGCGAGTGGTCGGCCTTGTAGCCCTCGGGGAAGGCGTGGCCGTAGCGGCGCAGCAGTTCGGCGGCGCGCTCCTCGCCCAGCTCGGCGTTGAGGGCCTCGGCGAAGCCGTCGGCCCAGGAGCGGGCCGCCTCGGCGAGGCGGGCCTCGATGCGCTCGACGTCGGCGTCGGTGAGGGCGGTCAGTTCCGTACCGGTTTCGACGCGTACGACGAAGTGCAGGCGGGAGAGGACCGACTCGGTGTTCCACGCCGTGAAGTCGACGCTGGTGCCGCCGAGCTCCTCTTTGAGGATGTCGATGAGCCGCAGCCGTACACCGGTGGTGTAGCGGTCGCGGGGCAGGTAGACGATCGCCGAGTAGTAGCGCCCGTACTCGTCCTGGCGCAGGTACAGCCGCAGCCTGCGGCGTTCCTGGAGGTACAGCACGGACGTGACGACGGAGCGCAGCTGGTCGACGGGCGTCTGGAAGAGCTCGTCGCGCGGGTACGTCTCCAGGATCTGCAGCAGGTCGCGGCCGTCGTGGCTGTTGGCCGTGAAGCCCGCGCCTTCGAGGACCTCGGCGACCTTGCGCCGGATGACGGGCACGCGGCGTACGGACTCGGTGTACGCGGCGGAGGAGAACAGGCCGAGGAAGCGGCGCTCGCCGACCACGTTGCCGTCGGCGTCGAACTTCTTCACACCGACGTAGTCGAGGTACGAGGGGCGGTGCACGGTCGCGCGGCTGTTGGCCTTCGTCAGGACCAGGAGCTTGTGCTCACGGGCCTTCGCACGGGCGTCGGCGGGCAGCCTGCTGAACGAGGGCGAGACGGGGTGCGTCTCGTCGTCCTCGTGGTGCTGCGGGTCGGAGCGCAGTACGCCGAGGCCGGTGCCGGGCACGGCGCCGAGGGCGTCGTCGCCGGTCAGCTCGTACTCGCGGTAGCCGAGGAAGGTGAAGTGGTCGGCGGCCAGCCAGCGGAGCAGCTCACGGGCCTCGTCGATCTCCTGGTCGGGGAGGTCGGCGGCCTTCGGCTCGTTCGGCAGTTCGTCGGCGATGCGCAGCGCGGCGTCGCGCATCTTCTCCCAGTCCTCGACGGCCTCACGGACGTCGGACAGGACGCGCAGCAGGTCGGCGGTGATCTGCTTGAGGTCGGCGCGGTCGGTCTCGCGGTCCATCTCGACGTGGATCCACGACTCGACGATCGCATCGTGCGGGAGCTCGCCGATGATCTGCTTGGAGAGCACCTCGATGAGCTTGCCGGTCACGTCACGGCGCACCAGTACCTGCGGGTGGATCACGACGTGGATGCCGCGGCCCTGCCGGGACAGTTCGTTCGTCACCGAATCGACGAGGAAGGGCATGTCGTCGGTCACTACTTCGACGACGGAGTGGCTGCATGTCCACCCGTTCTCCTCGACCGTCGGCGTGTGCACCCGCACGTTCGCCGTGCCCTGCGGGCGGTTGGCCGCGAGGCGATGGTGCGAAAGTGCCGCGCCGAAGACGTCGACCGGATCGCGGTCTCCGATGTCCTCCGGGGCGGTGTGCAGGTAGTAGCGCTGGAGGTACGCGAGTAGGGCGTCCTGGTCGGGCGCCCCTTCACTCTCGGACCCAGTCGGAGTTAGTCCCCCCGCCGGGCTGTTCTCAGCTACCCGGGCGGCCCGTGCGAGCAGCTCGGCCTTGGCTTCGTCCAGCTTGGTCTGCATGTCCTCTGGCTCCTGTCGCGCGCCGTTGCGTGACGTAGGTGAAGAAGGAGACACAACGCCACGACGCGGGGTTTCCGGTCGATGTCGACGTTATGCCGCGATGTGGGTTACCGGTGACACCCATGACGATTTTCGGCATATTTGGCGTCGCGTCCGGGTTCGGAAAACCAGCGAGGGCCCGGGCACGGTAGTGCGCCGGGCGAAGGCCGGGGGCTGCACCGCCCCCGAGGCGTATCGCGCTGATCACGGGACCAGGCTATCCCCCCTCGCCCGGGAGGCGTTATTCGCCGGTCGTTGGACATAACGCGGAGAAGTTCGACGCTTTGTCCACTCCCGCCGCACGGGCCTCGTGCAGCACGGGGGTCGCAGCAGGGCGCACCGGGTTGCCCCGGGGCGTACCGGGTTGCCGCACGCCCCCTTGGCAAATGTCGCGCCCGGGGGCACGTTGACCGGACCACCGTCCGCCCACTCCCCCGGAGAGCCGCCATGTCAGCGAAGATCCTGATCGTCACGGGCGATGCCGCCGAGTCGCTGGAAGTGCTCTATCCGTACCAGCGGCTGCGCGAGGAGGGGTACGACGTCCACATCGCGGCGCCGTCCCGCAAGCAGCTCCGCTTCGTGGTGCACGACTTCGAGGCCGGGTACGACACGTACACCGAGAAGCCCGGCTACACCTGGCCGGCCGACCTCGCCTTCTCGGAGGTGGATCCCGGAAATTACGTCGCGCTGGTCGTGCCCGGCGGACGGGCCCCGGAGTACCTGCGCAACGACCCGGAACTGCGCAAGATCCTCAAGTCGTTCTTCGACACGGACAAGCCGGTGGCGCAGATCTGCCACGGTCCGCTGCTGACGGCGGCGGTCGGTGCGCTGAGCGGGCGCAGGGTCACCGCTTACCCGGCGCTGGAGCTGGACATGCAGAGCGCAGGGGCCACCTTCCAGGACGCGGAGGCGGTGGTCGACGGCACGCTGGTGTCGGCCCGGGCATGGCCGGACCACTCACGGTGGATGCGCGAGTTCCTGACAGTGCTCCGGGCGAAGGCACCGGTGACCTGAGACACCCGGCAGCCTGCGCCCGGCTCCCCGAGGACCGTGCGACCGGAGACGCCGTGCCGGGCGCACCTCAGGCACAGGCGTCCAGCCCCACGTGTCCGGGCGCACGTGTCCAGACCCACGTGTCCGGGCGCAGGCGCACATGCTCCCGGCGCAGGAGCCGAAGCAGAAGCAGGCGCAGGCGTCGGTCGAGGCGTGGGCGTAGACGTCCCGGTGCAGGTGTCGAGGGCCTCAGGCTGCCGATATCTCCTCGGCCACCCGCACTGCGTCCGCGAGCGAGTCCACCACCGGTACCCCGGCAGCCGCCAGGACCGCCCGGCTGTGCGAGCCGCCCGTGTACAGCACCGCGCCCGCTCCGACGTGCGCAGCCGCCAGCGCGTCGTCGACGGCGTCGCCGATCACCACCACCCGCCCGGGGTCGACCCCGTCCAGCGCCGCGAGGTGCCGCACCATGTGTGCCGCTTTGGTCCCGCCCGACGGGCCGGTCCTGCCGTCGACCCGCACGAAGTGGCGCTCGATGCCGTATCCCCGCACCACCGGGACCAGTTCGTCGTGTCCGTACATGCTCAGGAGCGACTGGCTGCGTCCTGCCGCGCCCCATCCCGTGAGCAGTTCCTCGACGCCTTCGGTCAGCCCGCAGGCCGCACGCAGGGAGACGTAGTGCCGGTGGAAGGCGGCGTCCATCACCAGCCACTCCGCGTCCGTGGGCATCCGGCCCATCATCCGCTCGTAGAAGCGCGGGATCGGTATGCAGTACAGCTCGCGGTACCTCTCCAGGGTGATCGCCGGGAGCCCGATCTCCTCGAAGGCGGCGTTGGTCGCCCCGATGACCGCGTGGATGTCGTCGAGCAGCGTGCCGTTCCAGTCCCAGACCAGGTGCGTCCTCATGAAAGAACGGTACCCACGGGGTCTGACAACGCAGTCACCGGAGCGAGCAGAAGTCAGCCGATCAACCCGGGAATCTCCTGCACCCCGAACCACAGCAGCTCGTGGTCCTCCGCCCCGTCCACCGTGAACTGCGCGTCGTCGTCCCCGAGGTCCGCCGCCCCCTGCGCCGCCGCGGCGGCGGTCACGTCGTCCTTGGCTCCGTCGGCGTCCGCGTGCACCGCCGCGAACCTCTTCGCAGGTACGGAGCCCTCGACCCGCACCTCGCCGATCGCCCCGGCGTCCATGCCGCGCCCGTCCGGGTCCGCGGTCACCGCGCCGTCCGCCACGTCGACGGCGAGCACGACCCTGCGCCGCTCGGCCGCCGGGTCCCCCGCCACCAGCCGCAGCGAGGCCGCCGCCGCCCGGCCGAGCGCCGCGTACTCCAGCTCCTCGATGTCGTCCGAGACGTACCACTCGCGCAGCCCCGGTGTCACGGCGTACGCGACGAGCGGGCCGGGCGCCAGCTCACCGGCCTTGTACGCCGCTGCGAGACCGGGAAGGGTCAGGGGTACGTAGACGCGCATGACTGCCGCTCTTCTCGTCGGGGTCGTCGGGTCGTGAAGTCTTCGGGACCGGGGCTTCACCGGCCGAAAGGGCCTCCCGCCAGGGCCTCAAGGATACGTTCCGGGTCCCCCATCGGGGCGGCGGTACCCGCTCTGCGCCGTCCACCCTGCGCCGCGCGCCCCCCGCGTCCGTACTCCGGGCTGGGCCGGAAGCCACTCTGATAGGTGATTCGCCGGCCCCGGCGCCACTGCCGCGCGCGCCCCTTGCCGAGGTTCCCGGTTGCCCCGTACAAGATCCCCAAGCAGAAAGTTACCGTCCGGTATTCCACCGGCCAGGCAGAGCGGGACGATCAGCATGAACAGGACGACGACCCGGCCCGGCAGCACCCGCGGCGACTCCAGCGGCCCGGGCCGCCAGGGCGCCACCACGGCCGTGCGCAGGCCCCGTGTCCCGGCGACCCCGCAGCACCAGTTCGCGGAGCGCCTGCTCGCCGTGCTGAGCGGCGAGCGCCCCGCGCACAGCATGCTCAACCTCATGTTCAGGGAGGCCTACGACCAATTGCTGGAGCTCGCGCCGCGGACCCCGTTCCGCACCAGGGGCATCCGCCCGGTCGTACGCAGCTGCGGCGGCTTCCGGCCCCGGCCCGACGTCATCGAGGCCTTCGCCAGGATCGGCGCCGGCGAGCAGCTCCGCGCGATGGCCTTCCGCCTGGAACAGAGCGCCGACCAACGCTGGCGCTGCACGGCCATCGAGCTCGGCGGCGAACGCGTACCGGCAGGGGTCTGAACGCGTCCGGGCGCGCACCCCTTGAGGGTTGCGCGCCCGGACCGCACGAACCGGCAGAGCCACTGGACCGGCGGAACTACTTCTTCCGGCGACGCCCGCCCGTGCTCTTCTGCGCCTTGCGGCGCTCGGCACGGGTCATCCCGTCCGACTCGGAGCGGGTCGGCCCGTCGGCCGTGTTCTCGAAGTCGCCCTCGATGACCCCGCCCTCGCCGTCCACGGTGGGCGCGGAGAAGTGCAGCCGGTCCGGCCGCTGCGGCGCTTCGAGACCCTTGGCGTGGATCTCGGGACGCTGGGCGCCGGCAGGCACCGCGTCCTCCTTGGTGAGCGAAGGACCCGCGTCCTTCACCGGAACCTCCTCGACCTGCTGCTCGACCTGGACCTCCAGGTTGAACAGGTAGCCGACGGACTCCTCCTTGATGCCGTCCATCATGGCGTTGAACATGTCGAAGCCCTCGCGCTGGTACTCGACCAGCGGGTCCTTCTGCGCCATGGCACGGAGGCCGATGCCCTCCTGGAGGTAGTCCATCTCATAGAGGTGCTCGCGCCACTTGCGGTCCAGCACGGACAGCACCACGCGCCGCTCCAGCTCGCGCATGATCTCCGAGCCGAGCTGCTTCTCACGGGACTCGTACTGCTCGTAGATGTCGTCCTTGACGGACTCCGAGATGAACTCCGCGGTGATCCCGGCGCGGTCGCCCGCCGCGTCCTCCAGGTCCTCGACGGTGATCTTCACCGGGTAGAGCTGCTTGAACGCGCTCCACAGGCGGTCCAGGTCCCACTCCTCGGAGAAGCCCTCGACGGTCTCCGCCTGGATGTACGCCTCGATCGTGTCGTCCATGAAGTGCCGGATCTGCTCCTGCAGGTCCTCGCCCTTCAGGACGCGGCGGCGCTCGCCGTAGATGACCTCGCGCTGCCGGTTGAGCACCTCGTCGTACTTCAGGACGTTCTTGCGGGTCTCGAAGTTCTGCTGCTCGACCTGCGACTGCGCGGACGCGATCGCGCGGGTCACCATCTTGTTCTCGATCGGTACGTCGTCGGGGACGTTGGCCATCGCCATGACGCGCTCGACCATCGCGGCCTTGAACAGCCTCATGAGGTCGTCGCCGAGCGACAGGTAGAACCGGGACTCGCCCGGGTCGCCCTGACGGCCGGAGCGACCGCGCAGCTGGTTGTCGATACGGCGCGACTCGTGCCGCTCGGTGCCCAGCACGTACAGCCCGCCGAGCGCCTTGACCTCGTCGTGCTCGGCCTTGACGGCGAGCTCGGCCTTCTCCAGGGCGGCGGGCAGCGCGGCGGCCCACTCCTCGATGTGCTCCTCCGGGTCGAGGCCGCGCTGGCGCAGCTCCGCCTCGGCGAGGTCGTCGGGATTGCCGCCGAGCTTGATGTCCGTACCACGGCCCGCCATGTTCGTGGCGACGGTGACGGCGCCCTTGCGGCCGGCCTGGGCGATGATCGGCGCCTCGCGGTCGTGCTGCTTGGCGTTGAGGACCTCGTGCTGCACACCGCGCTTGGCGAGCTGCTGCGAGAGGTACTCGGACTTCTCGACCGAGGTGGTGCCGACCAGGATCGGCTGGCCCTTCTCGTGCTTCTCCGCGATGTCGTCGACGACGGCCGCGAACTTGGCGACCTCGGTGCGGTAGATCAGGTCGGACTGGTCGATGCGGACCATGTCCCGGTTGGTCGGGATCGGTACGACGCCCAGCTTGTAGATCTGGTGGAACTCCGCGGCCTCGGTCATCGCCGTACCGGTCATGCCGGACAGACCGTCGTAGAGGCGGAAGAAGTTCTGCAGGGTGATCGTGGCAAGGGTCTGGTTCTCGTCCTTGATGTCCACCCCTTCCTTCGCCTCGATCGCCTGGTGCATGCCCTCGTTGTAGCGGCGGCCCGCCAGCACACGGCCGGTGTGCTCGTCGACGATCATGACTTCGCCGTCGATGACGACGTAGTCCTTGTCCTTCTTGAAGAGTTCCTTGGCCTTGATGGCGTTGTTGAGGTAACCGACGAGCGGTGTGTTGACCGCCTCATAGAGGTTGTCGATGCCGAGCCAGTCCTCGACCTTGGAAACGCCCGGCTCGTGGATGGCGACGGTGCGCTTCTTCTCGTCGACCTCGTAGTCGCCGGTCTCCTCGATGCCCTTCAGCGGGTTGCCCGGCTCGCCCTTCTTGAGGCGGGTGACCAGCTTGGCGAAGTCGCCGTACCACTTGGTGGCCTGGTCGGCCGGACCCGAGATGATCAGCGGCGTACGTGCCTCGTCGACCAGGATCGAGTCGACCTCGTCGACGATCGCGAAGTTGTGGCCGCGCTGGACGAGCTCGTCCTGGGACCACGCCATGTTGTCGCGGAGGTAGTCGAAGCCGAACTCGTTGTTCGTGCCGTACGTGATGTCGCAGGCGTACTGCGCACGGCGCTCGGCGGGCGACATGTTGGCGATGATGCAGCCGACTTCCAGACCGAGGAACTTGTGCACCCGGCCCATCAGCTCGGAGTCGCGCTCCGCCAGGTAGTCGTTCGTCGTGATCAGGTGCACGCCCTTGCCCGAAAGGGCGTTGAGGTACGCGGGCAGCGTGCCGACGAGGGTCTTGCCCTCACCGGTCTTCATCTCGGCGACGTAACCCAGGTGCAGGGCGGCGCCACCCATCATCTGGACGTCGTAGTGACGCTGGCCGAGGGTGCGCTTGGCACCTTCGCGAACGGTCGCGAAGGCCTCGGGCATCAGGTCGTCGAGGCTCTCGCCGTCGGCGTACCGCTGCTTGTACTCGTCGGTCAGGGCGCGCAACTCGGCGTCGGAGAGGTTGACGAAGTCCTCTTCGATGGAGTTGACCTGGTCCGCGATGCGGTGCAGTTTGCGCAGGATCTTGCCTTCGCCTGCACGCATGAGCTTGTTGAAGACGGACACTGAGGCTGGTCTCCTTGCCGGTCGGGCCTGTGCACTGGGTCGGTATGACTTCTGGTCGGTACTGACAGTGGCGCGGGCACGGCAGGCGGGCCCCACCGCAACGGCCATCGTAAGCGAGGACCCAGCCGCCTCGGGAGGTCCGTCACCACGAAGGCGCCCCGGCATCCACAAGGTGCACACACGGCGCGCGTACAAGATGAACGCACGGCACGCGCCGAAGGTGCCGGGCGTCACTCGAAAAGTGTTCGCCCACGGCCCCTCCCCCGACCACAATCTGTTCATGAAGCCCTTCGTACTGACCACCGGGCGCCTCGAACTGCGGCCCTTCGCCACCGACGACACGGACGAAGTGCTGCACACCGTCCAGGACCCGGACATCCTGCGCTGGACGACCATTCCTTCGCCGTACGAGCACAAGGACGCCGTCTTCTTCGTCGAGCAGATCTCCGGCGAGGGACTGCGCACCGGCACCGGCTTCCACTTCGCGGTGCGCCCGCGCGGCGGCGGCCCACTGCTCGCCGCGGTCGGCGTCGGCCTGCACCTGCTGCCCGGCACCTGGGAACTCGGCTACTGGGCGGCGAAGCCTCATAGAGGACGCGGTTACGTCACCGAGGCGGCGACGGAGGTGATCCGCTGGATCTTCGCCACCCACGGCGTCGACCGGCTGCTCTGGCGGGCCGAGGTCGGCAACGAGCCGTCGCGCGCCGTCGCCGGGAAACTCGGCTTCACCATGGAGGGCGTGCAGCGCGCCGCCACGATCCACCAGGGCACCGCACGCGACGCCTGGGCCGGCTCGCTGCTCCCCTCGGATCTGGGCCTGCCCGGTCTCCATCCGTACCTCCCGGCCCCCGGAAGCAGGGCGCCGGAGCCCGATGTCAGTGCCGCCCTCTAGTCTTTCGGCATGACCTTCCAGCCGCCCGCAGCCGTCGTTCTCTCCGCCGACGAAGCACGCCGGATCGCCTTGCGCGCACAGGGTTTCGTGGGTGCGCCGGACCGCCGCGGCGGGGTGCGGGGCGTGCTGCGGCACCTGGGCGCGGTGCAGCTCGACACGATCTCCGTACTGGCCCGCTCGCACGAGCTCATTCCGTACGCCCGGCTGGGCGCGGTGGACCGCCGGAAGGTCGAGTCCGCGTACTGGTCCCCCGAATCCGAGGAGGCGCACGCCTTCGAGTACTGGTCGCACGCCGCCTGCATCCTCCCCGTCGAGGAGTGGCCGCACTTCGCCTTCCGTCGCCGCGCCTACCGCTCGCGCCCGCAGTGGCACCACGAGCTGACGGAGGGCGCGTACGACCGGGTGATCAAGCAGCTCCACGCCGAAGGCCCCCTCACGGCAACGGAGTTGGGCGGCGCGAAGAACGGCGGGGAGTGGTGGGACTGGTCGGAGTCCAAGGTCGCCGTCGAGCGCGCCCTGATGTACGGCGACGTGGTCTGCACCCGGCGGCGCGGCTGGAAGCGGGTGTACGACCTGGCCGAGCGTGCGATTCCGGGCGAGCTCCAGCACGACGACCTGACCGACACCGAGTGCGTACGGCGCCTGGTCGCCCTCGCCGGCCAGTCACTGGGCGTCGGCACCCGGGAAGACATCTCCGACTACCACCGGCTGAAAAACGCCCAGGTGGACGCGGTGATCGCGGACTCGGGCCTGGTTCCGGTCGAGGTCGAAGGCTGGGGGAAGCCCGCCTGGGCGGACCCCGAGGCCCTGGCTGCCGCCCCGCGCGGCCGGCACCGCACGACACTGCTGTCGCCCTTCGACTCCCTGATCTGGGACCGCCCGCGCACGGAGCGCATCTTCGGCTTCACGCACCGCCTGGAGGCGTACGTCCCCAAGCCGAAGCGCGTCCACGGGTACTTCGCGATGCCGCTGCTCTCCGGCGGTCGGCTGCTCGGCCGCGTCGACCCGGCCAGGGAAGGCACCACGCTGATCGCCCGTCAGGTCTCCCTGGAGTCCCCGAAGGCCGTCCCCGCCATGGCGAAGGCCCTCCGGGAAGCGGCCTCCTGGGTCGGCTGTACGGAGGTGCGGGTGGACCGCACCACCCCCTCCGAGCTGCACGGACTCCTGCGTCATGAGCTCGGCTAGCCGCGCGGCCGACGAGCGCCGGGATCAGCGGATCTCAAGGATCTTCTCGCGCATCGCGTAGACCACGGCCTCCATCCGGGAGTGCAGCTGCAGCTTCTCCAGGATGTTGCGCACATGGTTCTTCACGGTGTTCTCCGAGATGAACAGCTCCTTGGCGATGTCCCGGTTGTTCATCCCGGTGGCGACCAGCTTCAGCACTTCCAGTTCCCGGTCCGTGAGCCGGGGCGCCGGCACCAGTCTCCGCTCGTCGGAGCGCTGGATCATCGACTTGAACTCGGTCAGCAGCTTCGACGCCATCGACGGGCTGATCTGCGACTGTCCGTCCGCCACCGCCCGGATCGCCGTGGAGACCTCGTCCGTCGAGATCTCCTTCAGCAGATATCCCGTGGCACCGGCCTTGATCGCGTCGTAGAGGTCGGCCTCCTCGTCGCTGATCGTCAACATGATGATCTTGGCGCTGGGGGCCACCTCCTTGATCGAGGTGCACGCCTCGATCCCGCCCCGCTTGGGCATCCGTACGTCCATCAGCACGATGTCCGGCAGCAGATCGGCCGCCTTGTCCACGGCCTCCGCCCCGTCCCCGGCCTCACCGACGACCTGGATGTCCTCCTCCTGGGCGAGAACGATCTCCAGCCCCCGTCGGAAGAGCGCGTGGTCGTCCACCACGAGAACCCTGATCGGCTCCTTGCGGGAACCGCCCACATCCGTGTCCGTATCGGCATCGGCGACGCGGTCGGCGCTGCGGGCATGGCCGCCGCTCTGCACCGGACCGAAGCTGTCCGCCATCGTTCCTCCCCCTGAGGCCGCTAAGACCATGGCCCGAAGTTCATGTGCTGCGCCAACCACAGTCCGCAGAGCACCTCTTGACTTGCGGTGACATGATTCCATGCCCGTGCGACGGAGCGACCTCTTCAGGACGCACACGAGGGTGCCCCCGGAGGCGCGGACGCTCTCCGGGGGCACCCTCACCAGGTGGTGCGGCGCGCCGGGCGCAGCCGCTCGGACTGTCAGCCGCCGAGTGCGCCGCCCGCACCGCCGGCTTCGGACTCGGCGAGCGGGTCCGTGTTCAGGTGGATGACTCCGTAGTCGTACGCATGCCGCCGGTAGACGACACTGGGCTCCTTCGTCTCCGCGTCGACGAAGAGGTAGAAGTCGTGCCCGACCAACTCCATCTCGTAGAGCGCCTGGTCGAGCGACATGGGTGCGGCCACGTGGGTCTTCTCGCGGACCACCAGCGGTCCGTCGCCCTGCACTTCGAGCGAACCGATCTTCTTCGTGGGTACGGACGTGTCCGGCTCGGCGTGGTCCACGGCGAGTCGGCCGTCTCCGTCCATGACCGCCGCGTCGGGCACCGTCGCGCCGACCTCTGCGGCGGACAGGCGGCCTGTGCCACGGCGGGTGTGGCGCTTGTCGTGCTGCTTGCGCAGCCGCGCCTCCAGCTTGCCGGTCGCCAGGTCGAGCGCCGCGTACGGGTCGCCCGCCGACGCCTCTGCCCTGATGACGGGCCCTCGCCCGTGGACCGTGATCTCCACACGGTCCGAGCGGTCCGCCTGCCTCGGATTGGGCTCCTTGGACACCTCCACGTCGAGGCTGATCACCTTGCCGTCGAGCTTCTGGATCCTCTCCAGCTTGAGCTTCTCCGCCACGTGCTTGCGGAAGCGCTCGGGTACCTCTGTCTTGCGGCCCTTGACGACGATGTCCACGCAGAACTCCGTTCCCGGATTGCTCCGCTCGCTGGCGGAGCGTTTCCCTCTTGCACCAGACTCCGGTCAGTCCCGAAGTCTCGGACTTGGCGACTTCACCTCCTCCTCCCCCGTCGGGAAGATCCACACCCCCGAATTCTCGGGGTGCGAGGGAAAACCTGAAGCACGGCAGTGCAATAAGTGAGGCACAGCAACCGCTATTCCTCACTTCTGAACATAGCCCGCCCGGCCGGGTGTCGGCACCCGCTACCGGTGCGTACCTCCGTTCAGGTGGTTTTTCCCTCTCACTACCTGCAACGATGCAAGTTCCCGTTCAGTTCCAGTTTATTTCGAAAGATATCGGCGGGGCCGCGACAACCGCAGCGACGGGACCCAGGATTCCGGTATTCCCGGGTCTTCGCCCCGTCGATCTCCGACCCGGTGCCCGGCGTCCCGGCGCGGCCCGATCCGGCAGTCCGACCGGTGCGGCGAGCGCCCGAGCCGCCTCCACGAGCGACGCGCCCGTGGTCATGAGGTCGTCCACCAGGACCACCCGGCCGCCCGTCAGCAGCCTGCGACCGCCCGCCACCACCTCCAGGGCCCCGGACAGGTTCACCAGCCGCTCCCGGGCACTCAGGCCCGCCTGGTCGTCCACCGAGCGCCGCTGGCGCAGCACCGGCGCGACTCTGGCCCGCGTCCCGCTCCGGCGCAGCTCGGCGGCTGCCGCCCGCGCGATCCGCCGTGCCGGGTCGTGCCCCCGCGCGCCGACCGAACGCCGCGCGGACGGCACGGGCACCAGTACCAGCTCCTGTGTCGCGTCCACTGCCGGACCGTCTACCCATCCGGGCCGGGGATACGCCACCTGCGCCCCACTCGTCACGCCCTCCGCAGCCTCGCCCACGGCGGCCACGGGCCCGCCCGCGGCGCCCGCGGACCCGCCCACGGCGCCTCGGACCGGGCCGTGCACCGCACTGCGCACCGCCCCCGCCAACGCCGCCCCGAGCGGCCTCGCCAGCCCCAGAGCGCCCCGTTCCTTGTGCGCGAGCAGCACCGCACGCGGCGCGTCCTCGTACCGCGCCGCCGCATGGACGGCGGGCAGTCCCGGCGGTTCCGGCGCCGGCCGCACCCGTCCTGGCCGCCCGCCGTACAACGCGGTCGCGCACTCCTCGCACACTCCCGTCGGCGCTCGCGGCCTGCCGCAACCGCCGCAGGCCACCGGCAGAACCAGCCCGGCGAATTCCCGCCACCAACCCCGTAGTTCTCGCATGCCCCCACTGTGCCCACGGCGGCCGAACCCGTGCCACCCCTGTGGAAAACCTGCCGAAGACCCTCAACTTCCTGTGGAAAACAGGGAGTCGGAACAGCGATCCGCTATCCCGGATAGATCGGAAGCGATCCCTCCCGCGCCACCGTCTTCCAGTTGGCCCCGGGGTACAGGCGCAGAATGCCGTCCTCCTGCGACTGCGCCAGCAGCGGGAACCGGTCGACGTCCGACGCGGCAACCGCCGTCACCTGGTTGGCGCCGGGCAGCAGCCCTGCGGCCGAAGTGGAGCCGTCGGTCTGGACGTACCGCATCTGCTGCACCCCGCCCTTCTCCCGGCCCACCACGACCAGCCTGCTGTGACCGGCCCAGGACATGGCGGTCACCTGCTCCATCTGCGGCGCACCGGCCCGCAGTCCGACGATCTCGACCGCGCTCTCCTCCCCCGCGCCGCGGCGCTCGATCCGGCCCACCCGCAGCGTCTTGCGCTTGGTCTCGTCGACCACCAGCAGCGCGATGCGCACTCCGTCGGCCGACACCCGCAGCGAGTCGACGTACCCGTCGCCGAGACCCTCGACCCGGATCTCCTCGGGATTGCCCGTACCGTCCGCGATGCGCAGCAACCGCGGCGCCTTCGGGTCCCGGTCCGCGATCCACAGGTCGTTGCGACTGTCCCAACTGGGCGCGGACAGCGGATCGTTGGTCTTCGCCTTGCTGGTGTACCGCGTGCGGGGCGTGTCGCTGCCGGCCGCCATCGAGGCGACCTGCAGACGGTGCCCGTCGGACGCCACCGCCGCGACGTGCCTCTCGTCCCGCGACACACCGGCCGACTTCAGCTGCGGACCGCTCTCACCGAGCGCGCCGGGAACAGGCTTCGCCTCACTGGTGTCCACGTCGTTGGGGTCGTTGGGGATCCGCACCAAATGCCGCTTGTCGTTCAGGAAGTACTGGAAGTCGGGCGTCCTGGAACTGCCGCCCGGTGCATACGCGCCGGCCTGATCGCCGGTGAGCACGCACCTACTGGACTCCTCACTGTCCTCGATCTCCACCTGTTCGAGCCTCGACGTGGAGGTCAGGTCCCGGAGCGTGAAGAGCAGTTGGGCGGCCATTTCCATGCAGCCCCGGTGATCGACGTTCGCCGCCTTCGCGTTGAGCGGCACCTTCAGCGAGTTGTGGTCGCCGATCGTCAGCGCCTTGACGCCGCCCTTGAGGGTGGCGCCGGTGGGGAAGCGCGAACTGACCACGGGTTTCAGCCAGTTGGACGGCCCGTCCAGCAGTGCCTTGACCGCCTGGGCCACCGGGTCCAGCCGGGACTGCGGGTCGGTCCGCTTGCGTACGTACACGGGGTCGGCGACGAGCCAGCGCTCCTTGGGGTCGCCGGTCGCCGAGTTCGACGCGAAGTAGTACTTGTTGACGGATCGGAAGATGCGCTGGAAGTCGGACTCGCCGAGCACCAGCCCCTTCGGCGGGGTCTCGATGCGCCACTCACCGCTGTCCGACCTCTTGTCGGTGCCCTTCTCCCTGACCAGGCGGAGCTGCTGGCTGTACTGCTTCTTGGCGGACTGGTAGGCGCTCTGCTTGTCGAGGACCGCGACCTGCCGTCCGGTGAGCATGTACACGGGCGACGCCCCGTTGTCCCGGACGGACGGCTCCTCCCTGCTCGGGCCTTCGTCCAGGACGGCGGTGGCCTCGCTCGGGTTCCACTTCCTGGAGGCGCTCCTGGTCAGGTACTTGCGGGCGGTGTCGAACCCGGGGTCGTCGCTCTTCATCGCCTCCAGGAACCCTTCGACGATCTCGTCCGGCCTCGCCCCCGAACGCGGCGGCACGCTGTAGACCCGTACCTGGGAATCGACCGCCTGAGGGCCCTTGACCTCGCGTACGTCCCCATGGTCGGGCATCGATCCGCAGCCCGCGGCGGTCAGCAGCAGGCCGGCGGCCACCAGCAGGACCGCCGCTTTCCGGCCACGCTCCCGGCCTCCACGCCTACCGGTGCCACCACTCCTGCCGGTACCACTGCTCATACCGGTACCACTGCTCATACCGGTACCACCGGTCCTGTCGCCACCGCCGGCCTTGTCGCCGCCACCGCTCCTGCCGCTGCCACTGCCGCGCCGCTCAACGCCCACGTGGAATGTCCTCCCGGTCCATCCGGTCCATGTCCTGCGGCACGCTCTCGCCCGTCGCGCGGCCGTCGCTGCCGTGGCCACCGCTGCTGTTGCGGTCGCCACCACCGCTGTAGCGGCCACCGCCGTCACTGTTGCCGTCGCCACCGCCGTCACTGTCACCGCCGTCGCCGTGGCTGTCCCGCGGCTCGTCCCCCGCCCGCCGTGACACCACGCGTGCACCGCTGCCGGGCAGCGCCGTCGGGTCCGCGGCAGGCACAGTGGCCGTACGGGGCGGAGCTATCGGTCCGGACCCCCGCTCTCCCTGCGGCTGTACGGGAACGGTGGCGAGCCGCGTGTTTCCGCCGCCCGAGCCACCGCCCGTCCGCTTCGCCTCCGCCACGCGCGCACGCGCGCGCCGCGAGTCCTCGGGCTCCAGCGGTATCGGCGATCCGCGCAGCGGTTCGTCGACGGTGCGCGGCAGGGTCAGCCGGAACTGCGATCCGCCGCCCGGCTCGCCCCAGGCCTGGAGCCACCCGCCGTGCAGCCGTGCGTCCTCGACCGCGATCGACAGACCGAGCCCGGTGCCGCCGGTGGTACGCGCGCGCGCCGGGTCCGCCCGCCAGAAGCGGCTGAACACCCGGGTCGCCTCGCCGGGCTTCAGCCCCACGCCGTAGTCCCGTACGGCGACGGCGACCGCGCCTCCGGCAGCCCCCAGTCGCACCACCACGTCCCGTCCCTCACCGTGCTCGACGGCGTTGACGAGGAGGTTGCGCAGCACCCGCTCGACCCGCCGGGCGTCGGCCTCGACGACGACGGGCTGCTCGTCCCCGACGACCCTCACGACGCTTCCCTTGCGCTCCGCAAGGGGTTCTGCCGCGTCGATCACACGACGTACGACCTCACGCAGATCTATCGGCTCGGCCTCCAGGGCCGCGGCGCCGGCATCGAAGCGGCTGATCTCCAGCAGATCTGCGAGCAGTGACTCAAAACGATCGATCTGACCGACCAGCAGCTCCGCCGAGCGGGCCGTCACGGGGTCGAAGTCTTCCTTGGCGTCATGAATGACGTCGGCGGCCATCCGTACCGTCGTCAGCGGTGTCCGCAGCTCGTGCGACACGTCGGAGACGAACCGCCGCTGCATCCGCGAAAGGTCCTCCAGCTGCTGGATCTTCAGCTGGAGGTTCTGGGCCATCTTGTTGAAGGCCTCGCCGAGGCGCGCGATGTCGTCCTCACCTGTGACCTTCATCCGTTCCTGGAGGCGTCCGGCGGAGAGCCTCTCGGCGACCCCGGCGGCCATCCGTACAGGTGTGACCACCTGCCGTACCACCAGCCAGGCGATGGCCCCGAGCAGGACGACCACGAACAGCCCGGCGGTCGTCAGCGTGTTCTTGACGACCTTGAGCGAGGCCTCCTCCTGCGCCAGCGGGAAGAGGTAGTAGAGCTGGTACGGCTGCCCGCTCACGTCGTTCAGCCGCTTGCCCACGATCAGGCCGGGCTCGGACGGCTGTGCGTCATTGCTGTAAACGATCCGCACGTACCGCTGGTACGACTCGGCGCCCTCGTCGACGGCGTCGCGCACGTCCTGCGGCACGCTCGCCAGAGGGTCCACGCCGCCCGAGGCCCTCGGCCCGGGCTGGCTGGTCTCCTCGTCGGAGACGGCGCTGAGCGCCACCACGTTGAAGGCCTTCTGGCCACCACTGGCGAGCTGTTCCACCAGGTCGGAACGCCAGTTCGCGGCGTTGCGGCGGTCGGCCTTGTGGTCGGAGCTCTCGCTGTCCTGGCCGCCCTGGTCCGCCGGGGCGCTGGCCCGCTCCTGAGCCGCGGCGAAACCGCCGCGGGCCTGGTTCTGGGCCGCCTCCACCTTCGAGTAGAGCAGCCCGTTCTTCACGGCGCTGATGACGACGAAGCCGAGCAGCAGCACCACGCCGAGCGACATCAGCAGGGTCGCGGCAACCACCCGCAGCTGGATGTTGCGCCGCCACAGCCGTACGGCCGGCAGCAGCGGGCGCCGCACCAGCCGTACGACGAGACGCAGCACGGGGCCGCCGGGCGCCCCGTCCTGGAGCAACCGACCGCCCTGGAGCAGCCTGCCGGCCCGGGACGTACGACGCCCGGGACGACCGGAAGCACCAGGTCCGGGACCGGAGCCAGGTCCGGGCCCCGGTCCTGCAGCCCGCTCCGTACGGCCCCCCGGCTCCCCGGGCTGCGGAGCAGCGCTGCCTCGGTTCATGTCAGCTCGGTCCGGCCTTGTAGCCGACACCGCGCACGGTCACGACGATCTCCGGACGCTCCGGGTCCCTTTCGACCTTGGAACGCAGCCGCTGCACATGGACATTGACCAGTCGGGTGTCCGCGGCGTGCCGGTACCCCCAGACCTGCTCCAGCAGCACCTCGCGGGTGAACACCTGCCAGGGCTTGCGGGCCAGCGCGACCAGCAGGTCGAACTCCAGCGGGGTCAGTGCGATCGACTGCCCCTCCCGCTTCACCGAGTGACCGGCCACGTCGATGACCAGGTCACCGATGGCCAGCTGTTCCGGCGCGGGCTCCTCCGACCTCCTCAGCCTCGCCCGGATCCGGGCGACGAGCTCCTTGGGCTTGAACGGTTTGACGATGTAGTCGTCGGCGCCGGACTCCAGCCCGACCACCACATCGACGGTGTCGCTCTTCGCCGTGAGCATGACGATCGGCACTCCGGACTCGGCCCGGATCAGCCGGCACACCTCAATGCCGTCCCGTCCGGGCAGCATGAGGTCCAGCAGCACCAGGTCCGGCTTGGCCTCCCTGAATGCAGCCAGCGCTTTGTCACCGTCGGCGACGAACGACGGCTCAAAACCTTCTCCACGCAACACAATGCCGAGCATCTCGGCGAGTGCGGTGTCGTCGTCAACTACGAGAACGCGACCTTTCATAAACGCCATCATCCCATTAGCTCATCGTTGCCCGTCGTGACCTGGCACACAGCTCCGCGAGAGCGGTCCCGGTCACGGGTGAAACGACGCCCTCCTCGGTGACGATCGCCGTCACCAGTTCCGGCGGCGTCACGTCGAAGGCGGGGTTGTACGCCTGCGTCCCGAGCGGTGCCACCGCCAGTCCGCCGCCTCCTTCCGTACCCGTCACCGAGAACCCCACGGTGATCTCCGTCACTTCCAGCCCGGGCCGCTGCTCCACCTCGATGGCGGCCCCGTCCGACGTGTCCAGATCCACCGTGGTCAGCGGCGCGACCACGAGGAACGGCACATGGTGGTACTTGGCCAGCACCGCGAGCGGATAGCTCCCCACCTTGTTCGCCACCGAACCGTCGGCCGCGATCCGGTCCGCCCCGATCAGCACGGCGTCCACCTCGCCCGCCGCGAACAGCGAGCCCGCCGCGTTGTCCGTGAGCAGGGTGTACGTCATCGAATGGCGCGCCGCCTCGTACGCGGTGAGCCGCGCCCCCTGCAGCAGTGGCCGCGTCTCGTCCACCCACAGCCTCCGCAGCCGGCCCGCCCGGTGCGCCGCCAGCGCCACGGCGAACGCCGTACCCTCGCCGCCGGATACCAGCGCCCCGGTGTTGCAGTGGGTCAGGATGCGGTGGCTGCCACCGGGCAGCAGCTCGTCGAGGAACGCGAGCCCGTGCCCGGCCATCGCCGCGCTGGCCTCGGCGTCCGCCCGGTGCAGCTCCCTGGCGGCATCCAGCGCCGCCGCGGCAGCGCCCTCGCCCCCCACGCCCTTCTCCAGCGCCTCCCGGTACGCCCCGACTGCCCACCGCACTCCGTGTCCGAGGTTGACCGCGGTGGGCCGCGCACCCGCCAGCAGCACCGCCGCTTCGTCCACGTCGAACCCGCGTCTGGCCGCGAGCGCCACCCCGTACGCCCCGGCGATGCCGAGCAGCGGGGCGCCCCGTACCGCCAGGGTCTGTATCGCCCGCACCAGCGCGGGCACGTCCGTACAGACCAGTTCCACTTCTTCCATCGGCAGCCGGGTCTGGTCGAGGAGCACCAGCACCGGCCCTTCGGGCGGCTCCTCCCATCGCAGCGAGGGCAGTGCGGGCGGTTCTGCGCCCACCGTGCTGTGTGCGTCCTGATCAGCCATCCGCTCAGTCTGCCCCGTACCGCACCGACAATTGAAGGTGCCGAGGGGAGAGAGCGCATACGGGGCCGGTCCGCCGAGGCACCTCCCGTGACACGATGGCTGCCAACCTGCCGCCGCGCACGCGGACGGGCACCGTGCAAGGAGCGACGATGAATGACTCTCCGGGCTGGGCCTCGCCCGGACCCGCCCCCTCCGACGGCCGTCCCCCGGAGAACTCCGGGGCCGCCGAGCCCACCGACGAGCGGCCCGCCGGCCAGGCGCCCGCCTCGAAGTGGTCGAAGGAACAGCCGCCCGCAGGCCAGTGGTCCGCGCCGGGCGCCGCTCCGCCGCGCAGCCACGCCCAGTCCCCTCCCCGGCAGGGCTGGAACGGTCCGCAGCAGGCCGGCGGTTGGGGAACGCCCTCCGGCCCCGGCGGCTGGGGCGGCCCGCCGCCTGCCGCCAAGCCGGGCGTGATCCCGCTCCGCCCGCTCGGTGTCGGTGACATCCTCGACGGCGCCGTGTCCACGATGCGCGCCCACTGGCGCACGGTGCTCGGCGTGACGGTCGTCGTCGCTGTCCTCATGCAGGTCGCGGACCTCGTGGTCCAGCGCTATGTGCTGCCCGAACCGGTAACCGTCGACCCGGACGCCGACCCGGCGGAGGCCATGCGCCAAATCGGCGAGTCGATGCAGAGCACCCTGATCAGCATGGGCCCGACCACTCTGATCGGACTCATCGGCACGCTTTTCACCACGGCACTGCTCACCATCGTGGTCAGCCGTTCCGTGATCGGCCGCCCGGTGAACCTCTCCGACGCGTGGCGCGAGGCCAGGCCCCGACTGGTACCGCTGCTCGGCCTCACCCTGTTGATTCCCCTCGGCGCCATGGCGATCATGGCCGTGGGCATGGTGCCGGGCATCCTGCTCGGTTCTGCGGGCGGCGCGGCATTCGCCGCACTCGGCGGGCTCGTTGCGCTCGTCGTCGTCATCTGGCTGATGGTCCGCTTCTTCCTCGCTCCCCCGGCGCTGATGCTGGAGCGTCAGGGCATCGTCCAGGCCCTGCGCCGCTCGGCGAAGCTGGTCCGGGGCGCCTGGTGGCGGGTCTTCGGCATCATGCTGCTGACCATGCTCCTGACCTTCGTCGTGACGATGGTCATCGGGATGTTCTTCGGCTTCATCGCCGTACTCGTCGACGGCGAAGGCTTCGGCAACCTCCTCAAGGGCGCCGACCCGAACTTCGGCTGGGGCTTCCTGATCATCAGCGGCATCGGAGCGGTGATCGCCTCCGCCATCACCTACCCGCTCACCGCCGGGGTGACGGTCCTGCTCTACATCGACCAGCGGATCCGCCGCGAAGCCCTCGACCTGGACCTCGCCCGCGCCGCCGGCCTCCCCGGACACGGCACCGACCAGCCCACCGACCAGACTCCAAGGAGCTGATGCACCGGTGTCAGTGACGGGGGACACTGCCACAACGCTGCTGCGGGTACGCACGACCGGCGACCCTCCCGTGGACATCCCTCGCACCCCGGCCCGCGAGGCCGCGGAGCGCGAGCTGTCCCACCCGATGTACCACGAGAACGACCCCAACCTCCTCCAGCGCGCGCTCGACCGTCTCTGGGAGTGGATCGGCAACCTCTTCGACGCGGCCTCCGGTGCAGCTCCCGGAGGCACGCTCGGCCTGGTCGTCATCGTCGTGGTCGTCGCCCTGCTGATCCTGGGCCTGTGGTGGCGGCTCGGCACCCCGAGCCGCACCCCCGCCTCCCCCGCCTCCCTCTTCGACGACGGCCCGCGCAGCGCCGCCGAACACCGCACCGCCGCCGAGGCCCACGCCTCCGCCCGCCGCTGGAACCCGGCAGTCCAGGAACGGATGCGGGCCATCGTCCGCTCCCTCGAAGAACGCACCCTCCTCGACCCGCGCCCCGGCCGCACCGCCGACGAGTCCGCCGCCGACGCCGGCCACGTTTTGCCCGGCCACGCCGACCGCCTGAACGCCGCCGCCCGCACCTTCGACGACGTCACATACGGCGACCGCACCGCCGACGAGCCCGCATACCTGCGCCTGCGCGACCTGGATCTCGACCTCGACCGTACGAAACCGTCCCTGTCCGGCGCCTCCTCACCCACCGGAGCCGCCGAATGACCGGCACCGCGGCGCCGCCCTCCACCTCGGTCTCCCCCACTCCCCACCAGGTGTGGAAAAACGCCCGCGGCATCCTCCTGGTACTCGGCGTCCTCCTCGCCGCGGGCCTCGTCATCGCCGTGCTCCAGTCCGGCGAGCAGCACGGCCGCCTCGACCCCCGCTCTGCCGACCCCCAAGGCAGCCGCGCCGTCGCCGAGCTCCTCAAGGACCGCGGTGTCTCCACCCGCGTCGTCACCACCCTCGCCGAAGCCACCTCGGCCACCGGCCCCGGCACCACCCTCCTCGTCACCTCCCCGAACCTCCTCACCCGGTCCCAGCAGGCCGAGCTCCACCACGCCACCGCTCCCTCGGGCGGCCGGACCGTACTCGTCGCCGCCGCCGGCCCCTCGGTCCCCACCCTCGCCCCGGGCGTACGCGCCGCACCGACGCCGACACCCGTCACCGCACGCGAACCCCGCTGCGCCCTGCCCGCTGCAGCCTCCGCGGGCACCGCAGAACTCGGCGGCATCCGATACACCAC
Source organism: Streptomyces sp. NPDC054863 (assembly GCF_053610825.1). Lineage (NCBI taxonomy): Bacteria > Bacillati > Actinomycetota > Actinomycetes > Kitasatosporales > Streptomycetaceae > Streptomyces > Streptomyces sp. NPDC054863. The sequence goes on from NZ_JBSGZD010000086.1 coordinate 24,977, forward strand.
CGACGCACCTCACGACGCCTGCTACCCCGTCGAAGGCCGCCCCGCCCTGCTCCGTCTCAATGCCTCCACCTCCGGCGACACGGTCCTCCTCGGCGCCCCCGACCCTCTCCACAACGAGCGCCTCGCCCAACAGGGCAACGCCTCGCTCGCTCTCCAACTCCTCGGCTCCCGGCCCCATCTGGTCTGGTACCTCCCCTCCCTCGACGACCCGTCAGCGAGCAGCACCACCGGCCCCGACGGCGAACCCCGCTCCAGCACCGACACCACCAACGGCTTCCTCTCCCACGTCCCGCCCGGCTGGCTCTGGGGAACCCTGCAACTCGCCCTGGCCGCCGTGCTCGCCGCCCTGTGGCGTGCCCGCCGTCTCGGCCCCCTCGTGACCGAACGTCTGCCCGTCGCCGTCCGTGCCTCCGAAACCACGGAAGGCCGCGCCCGCCTCTACCTCAAGGCCAACGCCCGCGACCGGGCCGCCTCGGCCCTGCGCACCGCCACCCGCACCCGCCTCGCCTCACTCCTGGGCGTCCCCTCCGCCCACTCCCACTCACCGGCCGCCCTCCTCCCGGCCGCCTCCTCCCGCCTCTCCCACACCTCCAGAGACCTCAACTCCCTCCTCTTCGGCCCCGCCCCGTCCGACAACGCCGGCCTCATCCGCCTGGCAGACGAACTCGACGCCCTCGAAAGAGAGGTCCGCGCCTCATGAGCGCCCAGCACGCAGAGACCCCCGCCGAGACCCCCGACAGCGCCCGCGCCTCCCTGGAGGCGCTGCGCACCGAGATCGCCAAGGCCGTGGTCGGCCAGGACCCGGCGGTCACCGGCCTCGTCGTCGCCCTCCTCTGCCGCGGCCACGTCCTCCTCGAAGGAGTTCCCGGCGTCGCCAAGACCTTGCTGGTACGCGCCCTGGCCGCGTCCCTCGAACTCGACACCAAGCGCGTCCAGTTCACCCCCGACCTGATGCCCAGCGACATCACCGGCTCCCTGGTCTACGACGCCCGCACCGCCGAGTTCTCCTTCCAACCCGGCCCGGTCTTCACCAACCTCCTCCTCGCCGACGAAATCAACCGCACCCCGCCCAAGACCCAGGCCTCCCTTCTCGAAGCAATGGAAGAACGTCAGGTCACCGTCGACGGCGTCCCCCGCCTCCTGCCCGACCCCTTCCTTGTCGCCGCGACCCAGAACCCGGTCGAGTACGAGGGCACCTATCCCCTCCCCGAAGCCCAGCTGGACCGCTTCCTCCTCAAACTCACCGTCCCTCTCCCCGGCCGCCAGGACGAGATCGACGTCCTGACCCGCCACGCGGAAGGCTTCAATCCCCGGGACCTCAAAGCGGCAGGCGTACGTCCCGTCGCCGACCCCGCGGACCTGGAAGCCGCCCGGTCCGCCGTCGCCAAGACCTCGGTGTCGCCCGAGATCACCGGCTATGTCGTCGATATCTGCCGTGCCACCCGTGAATCCCCCTCACTGACTCTCGGCGTCTCCCCGCGAGGCGCCACTGCCCTGCTCTCCACCGCCCGCGCCTGGGCCTGGCTCACCGGCAGGGACTACGTCATCCCCGACGACGTGAAGGCGCTGGCCCTCCCCACACTCCGCCACCGCATCCAGCTCCGCCCCGAAGCAGAGATGGAGGGCGTCACCCCCGACTCCGTCATCACTTCCGTCCTCGCCCACGTCCCCGTCCCCCGCTGAGTCGGCGACCATGGCCCTCACCGGACGAACCGCGCTCCTCGCGGCCCTCGGCTCCCTCCCCGTCGGCATCCTCGCGCCGAACTGGTCAGGGATCCTCGCGGTCAACGCACCCCTCACACTCGCAATTCTGTGCGACTACGCTCTCGCCGCGCCAGTGCGAAAGCTGCAATTCACCCGATCCGGTGACACATCCGTTCGACTCGGAGAAACCGCCTCAGTCCAACTCGCCGTCACCAACCCTGCTACGAGACGCCTTCGCGCTCAGCTCCGCGACGCCTGGCCGCCCAGCAGCTGGAAGCCCGGCACCGAATTCACCGCCTCCCGCCACAAGCTGACGGTTCCTTCCGGCGAACGCCGCATTCTCACCACGGAGTTGCGGCCCACCCGACGCGGCGACCGGCAGGCGCAACGCATCACGGTGCGCTCGTACGGACCACTGGGTCTGGCCGCCCGTCAGGGCAGTCACGAGGTCCCGTGGACCGTGCGCGTCCTTCCTCCGTTCACCAGCCGGAAGCATCTGCCTTCCAAGTTGGCCCGGCTGCGCGAACTTGACGGCCGCACCAGCGTGTTGACCCGAGGTGAAGGCACCGAGTTCGACAGCCTCCGGGACTACGTGCCCGGCGACGACACCCGCTCCATCGACTGGCGCGCAACCGCCCGCCAGAACACGGTCGCGGTCCGCACCTGGCGCCCTGAACGCGATCGCCACATCCTGTTGGTCCTGGACACCGGCCGCACCTCAGCAGGCAGGGTGGGCGACGTCCCCCGCCTCGACGCCTCCATGGATGCCGCTCTGCTCCTGGCAGCACTGGCGTCACGCGCCGGCGACCGGGTGGACCTGCTCGCCTACGACCGCCGTACGCGCGCCCAGGTCCAGGGCCGATCGGCTGGCGGGCTTCTGCCCGCCCTGGTCAACGCCATGGCACCGCTGGAGCCCGAGCTGATTGAAACCGACACCCGCGGCCTCAGCGCTACGGCTCTGGCTTGCGCTCCCCGCCGCTCTCTCGTCGTCATCCTGACCGGTCTCGAAGCCGCTCCGGTGGAAGAAGGTCTCCTCCCCGTCCTCTCTCAGCTCACCAAACGCCACACGGTCCTCGTCGCTTCGGTGGCCGATCCTCGCATTGAGGAAATGGCCGCTGCCCGGGGCTCGGCCGAATCTGTCTACGAAGCCGCAGCCGGCGCTCAGGCCCAGGCGCAACGCCAGCGGACCGCGGAGAAACTCAGGCGTCACGGGGTCACTGTCGTGGACTCCAGCCCCGACAACCTGGCTCCCGCCCTCGCCGATGCCTATCTCGCTCTCAAAGCAGCAGGCCGCCTTTAGCATTGCCCTCAAGCAAAACAGGCCGAGCGAGTTCCACCTGCCCGTAAACGCAGAAAAGCCCCGCACCAGTTCCCTGGTGCGGGGCTTCCCCGTTATCAATGATTGTTCGGCGGCGTCCTACTCTCCCACAGGGTCCCCCCTGCAGTACCATCGGCGCGGAAAGGCTTAGCTTCCGGGTTCGGAATGTAACCGGGCGTTTCCCTAACGCTATGACCACCGAAACACTATGAAATTTGAACGCTGGTGTTTTCACAGCTGTTCGTTATTTCAGAACTAACACAGTGGACGCGAGCAACTGAGGACAAGCCCTCGGCCTATTAGTACCAGTCAGCTCCACCCGTTACCGGGCTTCCACATCTGG